>JACQFU010000086.1 GCA_016199905.1 Candidatus Wallbacteria bacterium | reverse complement strand
GGCCAGATCGGCGCCCTCGACGATCTCGCCGAGGGCTTCGATGGCGTTGGCGCGCACGCGGGCGTCGCTATCCTTGAGGCGTTGCATGAAGAGGTTCTTCATGGTGGGGTTTCGCTGCCGGGCCAGCAGGGTCACGGTCGCGGCGCGCACCTTCTCGTCCTTGTGCGTGAGCGCGTTGGACTTGACCAGGAAGTCGTAGATGTACTGCTGGGAGGCGTGCTGCAGGTTCGACAGCACGGCCACCTTGACCTCGGCCTTTTGCGCGCCGAAGTAGGTGGCGGTGGGCATCGCGAGCGCCTGGGCGTCACCGAGCTCGCCCAGCATCTGGATCACGCTGGAGACGATGTAAGGTTCGTCCTTGATGCGGGCCGAGAAGACGCGGGTGACCTCCGCCGCGGGCCACAGGTACTGCAGGGCGCGCAACGCCTGAAGGCGGTTGTAGCCTTGCTTGTCCTCCAGGGCCAGCCGCAAGGTCTCGGCCTTGAAGGGGTGCTCCAGCGGCTTGCCCGTGAGGGCCTTCAGCGCGTCGAAGCGCTCCAGGGGGTCGTGGCTGCGCAGTTTCTTCAGCATCTCGATCGTTTCGGCCATGGCGGACAGGGAGCGTCCGGCACGTCCCATCCTTCCTAGACGCAGATATGCTCGCGAAGGATAGATGGTTTGGAAAAAAAGTCGAGACGCGCTACCGGCTACTTCTTCGTTTGCTCGTACCACTCCAGGAACTTCACGAAGATGGTCTCGAAAGCTTTCTTCCAGTCCATCGTGGGGCCTTCGCGGAAAGCGGCCAGCTGGAGCGGATACTCGGAGACGGCGGCCTCCTGGCCGCGGCGGCAGAAGTAGGCGACCACTTCGAACTCGCGGCTCAGGATGAGGGCGCTGAAGCGAACGAAGAGCAAGAAGTTGGCTTTGAAGTCGACCTCGATCACGCGATGCTCGGCGCTGGTGCGCAGGGTGCCGAAGATCTCCGGCTTGTGCGCCGCTTGCCTGTACCCGAGCCGCGCCACCGTGAAGAGGTTCGGGTACTCGAGCATGATGTTGTCGGAGACGAACCCGTGGAACAGGTCCGACAGATAGATGACCTGCTCTTCGGCCTTCTTGACCTTGCGAATCTGGTCGTCCGGCGAGGGCTTGGCCTGCTCTCCGGCCGTCGAAAGCTCCTGCTCGGCTTCTTTGTCCCTTTCGAGGACGTCGTTGAGTTTTTTCATCAAGTCGGTCATGGGCGGGCTCAGGATATCGCACCGGGGGGCGAAAGCCGAAAGCCCCGGCGGCTCGTCACCAGTACTTCTTGCCAAGCGGAGTGAAGGTGACGCGGTGGGCGCTCCACCAATCTTGATAGACGCGGGCGAGTTGAGCGCGCTCGGCCAGGGGCTCACGCACCCACGCTGCGCGGAAGAGGTAGGGCTCGGAGGCGGGGAGAGGGAGCAGCTCGGAGAGCGCCGACAGGCCGGGCCACGCCACAGGGGCGTCCGGGTTCTGGAGCGTTTCGATGGCTCGATCGATGGCCTGGCGGAACCACTCCAGGCGATTCTGCGAAGGGTGGTCCTTGATCCAGCCTTTCCAGCGGTTGGCTTCCATTGCCAGGGCCACGGAGGCGAGCGGCGTCGAGAAGAGCGCGGAGGCCGGCGGATTTTGAAAGGTCAGCTCCGCGAGCCAGGTTGCGTACTCGAGGCCGAACCGGGCGTCGCTTCCGGCTAGCGCGGCGAGCCCTTCGCGGAAGCACTCGTCGACCAACTCTCGGTAAGGGACGTCTGCGCAAAGGTCCGGACGTACGGGTCGGGGTCCATGAGTTTTTCGATGAGCTTCTCGATCGCGGGGAACTCGTCGATTTCGCCCATGGTCTCCGCGGCGGCGCCTCTGCAAACGTCGGGGCCCTTGTCCAGGATGCGATACAACGCGGGCACGCCGGCCTTGTTGGGCAGCACTCCGAGGGCGAAGACAGCCTCTCGCGAGAGGAGGAAGTCCTTATCGTTGGCGAGTTCCTCCAGGAGCGCGGCGTGAGACGCGTCGCCCAGGCGGCCGATGAAGCGCGGGATCTGCCTGCGCAGCGTGGAGTCGGTTCGCGGGTCCTCCAGGCGGCGGAGCACTCCGTCGGCCACGCCTTTCGGGGCGAGGTCCGCGAGCGCGTCGAGAAGCAGTTTGAGCGTCTTGGGGCGTTTGCACTGCAGCACGACAACCGTGAGCGGGGATATGGCGGCGGAGCCGGCCGAGCGGAGTTTTTCCCGGAGCGCATAGGCGAGCTTGGCCTCGCGGCTGTCGCGCAGGATCTCATCGAGAGTGAGGTTGTCCAGATTGACGCCGTTGCGTTCGATGGCGGCGAGGCTCCGAGCGGTCGCTTCCACTGCAGATGGAGTGGGCAGGACATCTGCGAAGGTTGCCGCGGACAAGACCAAGGCGAGTACCGGGAAGAATCGACGGAGGGGGGCGACTACGGGCGTCATGGATGAATTTCTCCTGGATCGAAAACTTTTTCGAAGGCCGAGCGTAGTAGTGGGAGGTGGAGCCACCGGCCCCGCCCACTTGACACTTCGCAAAGCCAGCCAAATAATACTCGGGACCTGTTGAATCGGCCAGGCCGCGTGTTCATGCCCGCGGTCTCAAGGAGGATTCGGACCTCATGAAGCGAACACTCACAGCCGCCACCCTAGCGGCAGCACTCGCTCTCGGCCTCTTTGTCCAGCCGGCACACGCTGGCCTCCTCACGGCCATCGACACGGCGATGAAGAATTACGCCAACAACATCGTCAAGCAGGGCGATCAGGCGACTGCCGACGTCAAGAACGGCAGCATCAAGAACCTCTACAACGACGCGTGGACCAACTACGCCAAGTCGTTCTACGAGGAAGGGATGTTGGGTGGCGATGCCCTGAAGGACAGCAAGGCGATCTTCGTCGAGCTCAAGAAGATCGTCATGTGGGTGCCGAACAAGATCAAGGAAATCTGGGACAAGCTCATCGACGGGCTCAAGTGGGTCCGCGACCGTATCGGCGCCGCTGGTCCGGGCTGGCCTCCGCCCAATGCCGGTGGTGGCGCTCCTCCCGCAGCCGACGTGAATCTTCCCGCCGACCCGACCCCGGCGCCTGCCGACGCGGCAGCCACTCCCGCAGCGCCGAGCGACACGTTGGTCGCGAGCCTGCCGAACGAGGGCGAAGTTCGTGCCAGCGCCGGACTGGGCGACGGGTTCCTGGGCAAGTTCTCCAACACGAAGGACTTCGGCAAGAAGTTCGGCGTCTTCACGGGCTACCAGACGCAGGTCGCCCGCATCCGCAGCTGGTTCGCCAGCCTCAAGCCCGAAGAGCAGAAGGCGCTCACTCCGAATGTTTCGCGGGTCGTCGAGGAGGCCTCCACCATGGAAGACCTCATCGTCCGCGATATCTCCGGAAATCAGTGTGACGCTTTCGTGAAGGCGGCCGGCGCAATGGACGCGGCCACTGCCCGCGCGACACTGCGCGGCCTGCTTTCGAAGGCCACCAAGCGCGTCAACATGCAGTACCTCGGCAACAAATCGGACAAGAACGCCGCGCGCAAGGCTCAACAGCTCGCCGCGCTCAAGACGAAGCTGGGGCTCTGAGAAGGCCCCGGGGCGTAGAACCCGAGAGAGGCAACGAAAAAGCACCGGCTTCCGTGATGGGAGCCGGTGCTTCATTGCACGTTCGTATCGAGGCGGAAGCGATCGACTGCGCTCGCGCTTCGACACGCTCGGACGAACGGACCGTCGAGGACCACGGGTTCCGAGCAGTCTAGTCCCCTACTCCATCCGGACGATCGAAGCAGCGGGGATGTGGGCGGCGAGAAAGGACAGCGTCTCCCGAGCCTTGGCGGGTTCCTTCGACTCGACGGTGATCTGGACCTTGTACTCGGGGTTGTCGTAGACGGGATAGCTGCCGATCTGGACGCCGGGGCAGCGCTTCTCGGCCTCCTCCATCATGGCGGCGATCTCGCCTTCCTCGCACGTCGTGAAGAGTTTCAGCAGCGTGTAGGGCGCCGTCCGGAAGCGGTCGCGGATCGCCAGGAACTTCTTGCGCAGGATCTTCGGGTCGCCGGGGAAGACGTAGATGTTGCGCACGAGCAAGACGGGAAAAGTGAGTCCCGCGGCCCAGAGAAGCTCCGAGCCTTTCGGCACCCAGGCCATGCGGCGAAGGTGTTCGTTGGGCTCGCCGCCGCAGTACCGGTGCAGCAGAGCGTCCAACTGGGAGTTCAGCTCCATCTCGAGGCCCAGCCCACGGGCGATCGAGGGGACGGTCATGTCGTCATGAGTGGGGCCGATGCCTCCCGTGGTGAAGACGAAGTCGAACTTGCCGCTGGCGGCCGCGACCGCTTCGGCGATCGTCGGCGCCTCGTCGGGGATCACCTGCACCAGCCTCAAGGGCACGCCCAGCTCGCGCAGTTGATGAATGAGAAAGGTGGCGTTCGACTCCTCCACCTTCCCCGAGAGGACCTCGTTGCCGATGACCAGGACTGCCGCTGTTTTTTCAGCCGACATGGTCGGACCTCAGAGCTCCGCCCTCACTTCACGCCCAGCAACTCCACCTCGAAAATGAGAGTAGAGCGCGGCGGGATGACGTCGCCAAAACCCCGGTCGCCGTACGCCAGTTCGGAGGGGATGATCAGTTTGCGCTTGCCGCCGGTCTGCATGGTGAGGACGCCCTCGTCCCAGCCGGCGATGACTTGCCCCTCTCCGATGACGAACTGGAAGGGGATCTTGCGGTCGACGCTGCTGTCGAACTTCTTTCCGTTGGTGAGATAGCCCGTGTAGTGGACTTCGACGGTCTTGCCCTTGGACGGAGTAGCGCCGGTGCCCTTCGCCAGATCGATGTACTTCAATCCGCTAGGCGTGCTGACGGTGTTGGCCTCCTCCGGAGAGGCGGCCGCTGTCGATGTGGCTTGCTTGGTCGGGGGAGCCGCCGGAGCCGGAGGGGCCTTCGTGACGTCGGGCGCAGGGGACTGCTCGCTCGCCGGTCCGCAACCAACGGTCGCCAGCAAGCAGGTCATCAAGACTGAAAGGAGGGATCGGGTTCTCTTCATCGGGGACTCCTTCGCCGGGCCGTAGGCGGCGGTGTTATCGGGCAAGTGGATGGAAGACCGTGATGCCGGGAAAGCGCCGGTACTCGCCTGTTCCGGAAGCGACTTCGGTGACGCCGTGCTCCTTCATCAGGCAGGCGGTATGCAGCACGCGGTAGGCGTCGCCTTTGATGTCGGGGTTTGCCTTGAAGAACTCCTCCAGGATCTTGGGATGCTCCGGCGTCTCCTGGAGAATCCGGAGCATTTTGGAGGAACGGAGCTCGTGGAGAAAGGCGAAGACCTCCTCGGCCCGCATGGGTTCGTAGAAGACTCCGCCGTCGGAAACGGCCCGGAGGAACTCGTACTGGATGGGCCAGGAGAGGAACCAGGGCTTCTCGCCCGTGACGAGCCCCTCGAGAAAGCGGCGAGCGGCCTGTCGGGATGTGGACTGGCGGTTCGCGGCGTGGACCAGGATGCTGGTGTCGACCATCATAGCGGCATGCTCTCTCTCCGGCCGGCGCGGCGCGGCCGAATGGGGCTCGTGGCGGGCCTTGGCCAGCCCATCATAATCCCTCTCGCCCGGGGGGAGGAAGAAAGAGAGGGTGGGAGCTTGATCCGCTGTAGGCTGAGAGCGTGATCCAGGTGCCGGGCTACCGCATTCTCGAGACCCTCGGATCGGGCGCCTCGGGCACGGTCTACCGGGCCGAGCAGGTGGCGCTGGGGCGCCAGGTCGCGCTGAAGGTGCTGGCCGTGGGTCTCTTCGACGCCGAGCAGACGCGCGCGCGCTTTCTTCGCGAGGCGCGGCTTCAGGCCAGACTCTCCCATCCACGGCTGCTGGCCCTTTTCGATGCGGGGTTCGCCGGCGGACGGCCATACCTGGCCACGGAGCTGGTCGAGGCGGGAAGCCTTCGAGACCGGCTGGCCGCGGCGGGCAAGCTGGAGCCGGGCGAGGCAGCGCGCATTGCCCGAGGGATAGCGGAAGGATTGGCCGCGGCACACGAGGCGGGGATCGTCCACCGCGACCTGAAGCCCGAGAACGTGTTGCTGACGCAGACTGGCGAGGTCAAGCTAGCCGATTTTGGCCTGGCCAAGCCGGTCGATGGCGGCCGCACCTATCAGTCGGCCGCGGGAATCGTGCTTGGCACGCCCGGTTACCTGGCACCGGAAGTGGTGGATGGCGCCGCAGCCGGCCCGGCCGCCGACCTGTTCGCGCTGGGTGCCGTGTTCTACGAGATGCTCTGCGGAGCGACAGCGTGGGCGAGCGGATCGGACCTGGCGCAGCTGTTTCGCGAGCAGCGCGAGAGCCGCAGCCGGCCGTTGAGGGCGGGCGTCCCCGAGCGGCTGGCCCATCTCGTAACGGAGCTGATCGAGGCCGATCCGGCGGCGCGGCCGCCCTCCGCGCAGGCGGTGGTTGCGGCCCTGGAGGCTTACGAACAGGAACGCTCTTCCGAGTCGATTGATGTTTCGAGGCCGACGGCGATCGTCCGGGCGGCCGTCGTCACGCAACCACGGCTCACGCAAATCTCGGGTCCGCCGGGCTTGGCACGCTTGCATCCGTATGTTCGCTTGGGGGGCGTGGTTGCGGTCGCGGCTGCAGTCCTTGGGCTGCTGACGGTCGGCCGGAACACGGCACATCCGCCGGGCCCTCTGCCGGCCCAAGCGCCTCCGGCTCCTGCGCCGCCGGCGCCGCTTCCGAGGATCTCCGCCCTCTTCCGCGGAACGGGCCGGGCCGCCTTCAAGCTGGACGCCGGCGCGCCGCCCGGCACCCTGCTGACCGTCTACGCGGCAAGAGGCGGGTGGCAGTGCTCGACCAGCCTGGCCACGGGAGCCCGGCAGGCCGCCGTGTCCGGGCTCGCCGCCAACCAGGCCTTCACGGCCCGGCTCTCGGCACCGGGCGTCAACTTCACCACGAGCTTCACCACGCTTGGAAGGGCCAGCTGGGGAGACGCGAGTGCCATCCAGCCCGACGCCGTGTGCGTTGGCCTGGCCTGTTCCGCCAGGGGTTCTCACATCGCCGTCGCCGGGACCCATCAGCTCACGGACGAGAAAGACTGCGTCCGACTCCAGGAAAGCGAGGACGGCGGGCTCACTTGGGCGCAGGTGGAGGCTCCGCTGGGCGACGCGTACGCCACTTCCGTGGCGGTTGGGATCGGGAGTGACGCTCTTTACCTCACGGGGCACTACATCTTGGCAGGCAAATGGGGCGCCCGGCGCGACGCGTTTCTGTTGGGGCGCGGTGCCGGAGAGTCCTGGCACCCGGCGCGGACGGATCCGGCGCTGAAGTGGCCTTGCCAGATGTTGCTGCCTCGGCCGCCCGACTCGGTAGAGGCACTCTACGTGGAGCCTGCGGGGCGGTCGATCGTCTCGGCGATCCCGAAGGGTCCGTCCGGTCAGGTCTGGAGCGGCAAGCTGCTGGCATCCGCTCCGGACAACTCAGTGGCGTTGCGGGCGGCCCACGCCGGGTCGAGAACGGTGATCGTGGCCCAGCGGTTGGGCAATGTCTTCGGGTTTCGGATGCTCGATACGGCGATCGTTCGCGAAGGCCACACCACCAGCTGGTCCCCCCTGGTCGATCGTCACCTTCGCATCGACGAGTTCGAGATCGCCGCGTGCGGTGAGACCACGGTCGTGGTCTACGAGGCCGACGGCAACGTGTTGGCGCAGGCCCTTGCTCCCGGCGCGGAGAAGTTCTCCGGGCCTGTGTTGCCGCTGGCGGTCGTCCGCAACGCCGACGCGCGGGGATGCGGGCTGGCCGTGCTACAGGGCCGGTTCTACCTGGCCTGCGTCACGAAGTCGCCGGACCTGATGGCCAGCCTGGGCGGGCCCGACGCCATCGTGGTGGTCTCGAGCGCCGACGGGCTCGTCTGGAAGATGCATCGTAGGGTGCCTCTGGATCTGAGCGGAGAGATCCGGTGCATGAGCTTGGTCGCTGTCGACGACGCGCTCGTGGTCCTGCTCAGCTCGCGCAACACCGGCGTCTACTCCGCGCGAGTCGGGCTGCGCTGACTCGCTGGCCGCCGGTTCAAGGCCAGGGCAGCCGAAGGGACCAGAGGCCCGTGTTCATGTCGCAGCAGAAGACCACGACGTGGGAGCCGGAAGGGACGGCCTGAAGGTCGACGGGCCAGACGATGGTGTTGGGGAGCGGCACGTTCCTGGCGAGCTTCCACGTGTTGCCATCGGGGCTCCGGAACAGGGCCAGCGAGAGTTTCATGAACGGGATCTCGTTGATGAAGCAGGCGAGGAGGAATCCATCCTCGATCGGGGCCACCGCAACGGGATGAGCGACCTCGCGATCGAAGCCGGGGAAGCTGGCGGCCGTGAAGCCGGCGTCGCCGCAGGGTGCGGCCAGACCGTGGAGCTTCGTATTGGTGGTGTAGACGATGGCGACGCGGCCGCCGCCGGCTGCGGCATCGAAGGCCAGCACGCCGTCCGACGCTTCGGTCACCGCTTTCAGCGTGCTCCACGGGCTGCTCGCCCCCAGCGGCCGGCCGGCGGCCCAGATCCGCGTCGGCAGCCCCGGGCCCAGGAGACACGCGCCGGTCCAGTCTCCGCACTCGAACAGGCGAGCGGCGCGCGAGCTGGCCGGCGCGGCAGGCGGGACGAAGGCCGCCACGGATGGCGCGGGCCGGGTGGCCGGGTCCGGAAAATCGAAGTGGCCCAGCCGCATCGTGCCGTGAGTGGCGTAGAGGATGTCCCAGCCGCCCCCCGGAGAAGACTGGACCGCCGCCGGGAGCACGTCGCCGGGCGTGAGGCCGGGGGCGCTCCACCGAGTCTCGCCGTTGGCCTGGTAACGCGTCATCAAACCGTGTCGCAGCTCCTCTTCGTGGGTCCAGGCGACGAACCATCCGCGCGACGAGTGGGCCACGGCCGGCCAAGAGGCCCGCGCACCAACAGGACTCAATTGCTCCGTCAAGTCCCAGGTGAGCCCGCCGTCTCGGCTCCGGCGATGCATCAGCGGCTTCGTCTTCGATTCCCGGGAACGCCGCCAGAGAAGGCGCACTTCGCTGCCGGCAGTCGCGGCCTGCAAGCTCTCCGGGTGCATCGGGCACTCGTCGAGCAGCGTGGCATCGAAACCGGGCGCCTCGTTGCAGGTCTTCCATTGCGTCTGCCGGGCACCGGCCGGACCGATCAGCTCGGCCACGTACTCCGTCCCGGGTTCCAGACCGTTCAGCACCCGATCGCGGGTGCCGGCGGAGAGCGCCACGTCTTGGTACGTGCCGCGTCCGCGCCGCCGCAGGCGCAGCGACATGGGACGCGAGGCAGGCGCGCCGAACCAAACGTGGGCTGCGCGGGTGCCGGCGCTGACGGACTCGAGCTCGGGCCCGGGTGGCGGCTGAGGCCTGTCGCCGGGCTCTCCGAGCGCGACGAATTGCGGCGTCGCCGGAGCTCTCGACGTCGAGCGGAGCACGCCGCGCGCGATCATCGCTACTGCCGCTGCCGCTGCCAGGAGCAGCAACGCGCGCGTGGCCCACGGTCGCGGGACATCGAGAGCCGGCTTGCTCACGCGGCGCGAGGATGACGGCGGGGCCGGCGTCTGTCTCGTCATCGTCGTGACCGGCGCCGCTTCGCTATCCAACAGATCGCGGACGCGGGCGGCGGAGGGGCGCCTGGTCGGGTCGCGGTCCAGGCAGGCCTCCACGATGTGCTCGATGGCGGGCGGAACGCCTGAACGCACGTGAGAAAGCGGGTCGCTGGACCTCCAGGGGCGCAGGCCCAGCGCCTCCGCCACGCCACCGCCGGGGAGCGGGTGCTGGCCGGCGACCACCTCGTAGACGACGATCCCCAGCGCGAACACGTCGGAGGCGGCGGTTGCGGGCTGGCCGGCGAAGACCTCCGGAGCCGTGTACCCGGGAGTGCCGAGCAACTGTCCGGGGACAGTGAGCCGCGTGTCGTCGGCGCTCTCGAGCCTGGCGAGCCCGAAGTCGGATATCTTGGCCGAGGAATCGGCGCCGAAGAGGATGTTCTCGGGCTTCAGGTCGCGATGGATGACGCCGGATTCGTGGGCGCAGGCGAGTCCGGCGGCCACGTCGCGGCCGATGCGCAGTGCCTCGGGCAGCGCGAGGTGACCACGTTCCAGGCGCTGGCGCAGCGTGCCTCCCGGGACGAATTCGGCGACCAGGTAGGGCACGTCTCCTGCGAATCCCGCGTTCAGGACACCGACCAGGTTCGGGTGAGCGAGTCGGGCCTGGATATGCGTTTCGCGCTGGAACCGCGCGCGCGCCTCGGGCCTGTCGTAAGCCGCCGGGAGCAGCAGCTTCACGGCGACTTCGCGGTCGAGGCTCTCTTGCAAGGCGCGGAAGACCGTCCCGAAGGCGCCGGTTCCCATGCGCTCCAGGAGCTTGTAGCCCGGGATGGCGGGGAAATCGTCCACGGCGCGCCGGCCCTAAACCGCGCGCCTGGCGATGACCGAGCCGTTAGCCAGGACGAGTGGCATGGCGCCCATTGTAGTCCAGAAAAACCGGAGCTACACTCACGAGCCATATGCACTGCCTCGAATGCTTCCAGGAGATGTCCGCCCCGGGGGAAAGCTGCGACGAGTGCGGAACCAGACGGCTCTGCTCGGAGACTTGCTACGTGCGCCACTCCGTGCGCTGCGCCGGGGAAGGCGGCGGCGGCGACGAAGGGCCCGACGAGGATTACTGAGGGTACGAGAATCGCCGGGAAACCGGCTGGCGGAGCGGCTTTCCCAGCAGCGACAGCCGCACGGAACGCGCGGCGACCCAGGCCGTGGCGCCGGCGCCCAGGACTTGCCCGAAAATACCGGGGCGAGCGACCTCCCGGTCGTGGAGCGCCAGGGCGGAGGCCGCCAGTTCCCGCGCGTGTCGGGTGGGACTCAGGCGTGCAGCGGCGACCACGGCGGGGCGGGCAAGCATCAACAGCCTCGCCAGGTCGCCGGCCCGCGCGGCCAGCGCCGGGTCCGCGGAGCCGCGCATCCGCAAGTGGGCCCTGAGCCAGACCTTCCACATCCGCACCACCGACGGGCCCTTTTGCCGGTAGAGCATGTCGTAGCACCGGACCATCGCGTCGTGCGCCCTCCCGGGCGGCAGGTGCTCGTACAGCATCCCTTCGTGGTAGAGATGCTGGTCCTCCCACGGCGCCTCGACCAGCCGGTTGCGGGCGCGAGCGCGCTCCCAGAGCTGCGTGCCCGGGATGGGCCCCAGCAGCGAGACCTGCGCTGTCGTCGGCTCCAGGTCGACGAACCACTGCAGATCCTCCTCGAGGTTCTCCGGGGTCTGCGTGTCGAGGCCGACCACGAAGCTCCCCGTGACGCTGACGCCGTGGTCGTAGAGGTCCGAGAAGAGCTTCGGCACATCAGCCCGGCGGCTGTGGCGAACACGGAGAGCGGGGCCGCGCCGGGCGGCAGTTCGGGGGCATTCTCGAGCAGCCGGCCGACCTCCCGCGCGCGCTCCAGGTCGGCCATCCAGTCTTCGTCGAAGATCGGGACGGCCGCAAGGTCCGGCCGCTCCCGGAAGGCGCGGCGGACGGCGAGCGCGATCTCCGCGGCGCCGGCGATCCGGACGTGGCGGCCCGAGAAGAAGGCGGAGGTGGCGCAGAAGGCGCAGCGCCGGGCGCAACCGAATCCGGCGACCACCGGACGCATCGTCTGGGGCATGAATCGCATTCCGAGTGGAAAGACCCGTTGGAGCGGTAGAGTTGGATCGACCGGAGCGAGCGGGTCCTCGCCCAGGAGCCGGCGCATGAAGCCGACGCCCTCCTCGCGGCAGGCATGGTCGTAGAGCCCTTCGAGGGAATCGTCCTCCGAGAGATCGCGATCGAGACAGACGACGCCGTATCCGCCGAGGACAATGCGGGAGCCGGGAGAAACGCGGCGCACGAGCCGGCACATCCGTTTCACCTTGGGCTTCGCGATGTTCTTGAAACCGATGGCGACGAACTCATAGGGATGGCGCCGCAGCTCGGCCTCCAGCTCCTCCAGGGTGGGCGAGTCGAGTACTCGCGAGGGAGAGCGAAGGTTCCGCGCCAGCAGGTGCGAGCCCAGGTAGATCGACTCGCTCTCGGTGACGAATGGGCCCTGGCCGCGGGTGAAGCGGCTGGCGTAGTAGTCGAGGATGTCTTCTCCGCCGTCGTGGGGAGCGAAGGGGGCGGTGGCTGTCGTGAACAGGACTCGCGGCCGGCAGACGGCGCGGCGCGCCCGGGCGGCGGCGGCGGACCCGGCTGCCACGAGGGTCGCGGTCCCCAACGACGCGAAGGCGACGTCGGCCAGCGCCGCCGCAAGCTGCGGCACCCAGTCCGGGCGTGCCGGCACCAGGCCCGAGGAGAGGACGAAGAACAGCGGCGGCCAGACCAGAAGACCCAGCGCCAGACCCCAACGCCGGAGGGCTCCGGGCGGCAAATCCTCCCACGTATCGAACAGGTCCTGCCAGAGGTTGCCGATAGCGAAGTGCGCCAGCGGCCAGCCGGGCGTGTACCGAAGTGGCCAGGCGTACCAGGACGGCGCGGCCGACCAGAGCAGCCCGCGCGAGAGCAGCGCCGGGTCCCAAACGGCCTCCAGCGCTGCAAGGATCAGCCCGTTCACGATCGGCCGGCGCGATCGGAGCCAGCCCGGGAGCAGCCCGTGCCAGGCCACACGTTCGGTGAGCGCCAGTGCCAGCAGCAAGAACGCGCACCACGCCAACGGAAGGCCGGCAGGCAGTCCCGCCAGCGTGGCTGCCGGCCTCCCTCCGAATCCATACACCTTTCCGAGGTGAGTGGCCAGCCACGGAAAAACCAGACCGAACGAGAGCATCACGGGCAGCTGCGCCAGCACTCGCCTCCAGCCCGAGCGCTCGCTCAAGGATAGACAGGCCAGCAGAGCGATCGGCGGACAGAGCGCGGGCAGGACCCGCTCGAGCTCGGGCAAACCAAGAACCCGAGGCGGAGCGAGGGCTGCAAGGAACAGCAGCAGCCCCGCCGGCGCGAAAGCGTCGGCCACGTTAAACGTCCTCGCGGCCGCGCGGACCCGTGGCCGGACCTCAGCCCGGTCCGGGCGCTCCGGAAGCACCGCCGCATCAATGGCCATGACAGCCGCGGAGGATACCTCGGATACCATCCGGCCGTCTGTGACCGAGGTGACCGAACCGGCTGCCAATGAGGTGGCGGGTCTACTCGCCCGGGCGCGACCTCTCCGGCGGATCGCTGTAGACGCTGAACGCGGCGCCCGTGAGCGGGCGGATGCGGGCGATGCGGAAGATCAGGCCCTGGTGCGGGATCGGTTCGACGGCGCGCACCTCCTTGAAGAGCGGCAGGAAGACCGTCATCGCGACCACTCGCATCGCGGCGGAGGCGAAGAAGAGCAGCACCAGCGAGGTGCGGAAATCCCAGCTCCAAGGGCCCAGCGTGAGGACCGAGGGAACGCGATCGATCAGCAGCCCGCCGGCCAGAGAGCCTGCAAAGACGCTGGCCGCGTTGAAGATCGCTTGCCAGGCCGCGCACCTTCCGCGCAAAGGTCCGGGCACGGCATCGAAGACGAAGCTGGCGCAGGCCAGGTTGAACCCGGCCCAGCAGAACCCGGCCCACGTCTGGACCAGCGCGAGCACCACCCAGTTCGGCGAGAAAAGCCACAGGAGCGGGATCAGGCAGATCCCCCAGCCGCACAGTCGCATGATGTTGCGGAAGCCGAAGCGGTCGGCGAACCCGCCCCAGTACCGCATCGTGAGGAACTGCGACAGCGTCATCGCCGCATTGATGACCGTGTACTCCAAGTAGCTCAGCTTCAGGTCGCGCAGCATGTAGGGCGTGAGGTACGGCCCCAGGAGCGAGACGCCGAAGTTGAGCGCCGCCGCGAAGAAGACGAAGCGCGCGAAATTGGCGTGGGGTCCGCTGCGCAAGAATTCGAGGAATCCGAGCCGCTCCTTCGGGGCGCACTCGTAGGGCGGATCGTCGTATTGCTGCAGCCAGTGGACGCTGAAGCAGCGGGCCAGGAACGCGATGGCGAAGATCGCGAGGTAGCCGGCTCGCAGAGCCCCGAAGCTCGCCGCAAGGTCGAGCAGTCCGCCGGCGGCGAGCACGGCGGCGAAGTTGCAAAAGCCAATCGCATAGTTGCGTCCGCCGAAGAAGCGTCCGCGCGCTCGGGCCGGCACCATGTCGCCGATCAAGCTGTTCCAGGCCGGGGCCACGTGATTGCCCATGACGTGATAGACGATGGCGAGCGCGATGAGCAGGCCCACCAGCCGGGGACCGGGCACACCCAGGAACGGCAGCAGCGCGAGCGGCACCCAGACGATCGCTTGCGCCGCGGCGCCTGCGGCGACCAGGGTCCTCCTGCTGCGGATGCGCTCCATCAGCCAGACTCCGGGGCCCTGCGACAGCGCCCCGATGAGCGGCGGCAGCGTCGCCAGCACTCCAATCTGCAGCGTCGTCGCTTGCAGGAAGACTCCGAAGGCGGAGAGGTACGACTCGCCGGCTCCCACCATCACCGCCCACCACATCCCGTCTCGAATCGAGGCCTGCAGCCCCGGGCCAGCGGGCTCCGAGGTGCCGTCGGGCAGCGCCAGCGCGGGCTGCGGCGGAGTCTCGGGGGGACGAGGAGGGGTAGGCACGGAAGGCAGTAGCGAGTAGGAATTCCGGGGGCGGGCGCGTCAGGCGATTCGAAGGGCCCCAGTGTACGCTATTTAGCTCGGCCGTTGGACGTCGGAGCGAGGCAAGAGTTGCGTTCAAACGAGCCGAGGTCGACTGTAAACTGCGCCCGATGCACATCGAATCCAGCAGGAAGAAACTCGAGCTCTACTTGATCCGTCACGGCGAGTCCGAAGGCAACGCCGGGAGCATTCTCCAGGGCCGCGCGGAGTTCTCGCTCACCAAGCAGGGCCGCGAACAGACGCGCAGGCTGGTCGAGAAGCTGCGCGCCCGTGGCGTGCATCCGGCTGCCATCTACTCCTCCGATCAGGCCCGCGCCCTCCAGACCGCGACGATCTTGGGCGAGGGCCTCGCTGTCGAGGGGCCGGTTACCCTCCCCGATCTGCGCGAGATCGACCTGGGCCCCGTCACGGGACTGACGCGGGCCGACGCGCGCTCGCGCTTTCCGGACGTGATGGAGCAGTTTGCCCGTGGCGTCTCTCTCGGCGAAATGCTCTCAGGCGCCGAGACCTGGGCCCAGGCGCAGCGCCGCGGGGGGCGCGCCTTCCAGACGATCCGGCGGCGGCATCCCGCGGGAGTGGTCCTCGTGGTGAGCCACGGCGGCTTGCTGGTGAACATGCACAAGGCGATCCTGCGCATTCCGTCGACCCAGCGCTTCATCATCCGCATCCCGAACGCCGCCTATAGCCGTTTCGTCTTCGACGAAGAGTACGTCTGGCTGGCAGAGATGCCTTGCGGCCACGACGGCGCTTGAATCGCCGCCTCACAACCTTCGGCCTGCATCCTCAGTAGTAGACATGAATGCGGGTTGCTCCGACGAGGGTTTTGCTGACGATTTTGGCGCTAGCCTGGCTTGCGGCCGGGAGCGGCGCTGCGCGCGCGCAGGAGGGGCCGTCGTTTTCCGGACTCTCGGAGACCAGGCCCCAGCCCGACGTTCTGCCTGCCGAGAAGGAAAGGCTCGCTGAGCTCTTCGCCTCCAATGGATTCGAGGCGCCGGGCGAGGCCGAGACGCGCTGGTGGGACGAAAAGAAGCGCTCCGGACTCACCGACGGCCAGCTCGCCACCGCGGTCTTGGGCTCCGGGTCGGGCGTCGTCGAGTTGCTGGCGCAGCAGCTGCGAACGGAGTACCTGGACCGATTCGGCCCGCCTGCCCCCTCGCCCGCCGAAGAGGCCGAACCGGCTGCAGCGGCCGCGGCGAACGTGTCCGGAGATCGCAAGGCAGGGGCTGCGCACTGGTGGAACGGTCTCGGCGGGAAGGCGAAGGCCTGGGGCCTGAGGCGCGGCCACGACGCGCTGACGGCGGTGTCCAAGTTGCCCGATTCGGCCCGCCGGGTCGTCAGTCGCGGGATCGACAGGACCGTCAACGCTGCCAGCTGGGTCGTGGACCTCTTCGAACGCGACGCTCCGATGATGGCCCCCAGCGTCGAGTCGCGCGAAACCGGCGGCCAGTGGATTGCCTACCAGAACGGCGTGCCCTTCCCGTGCTTCGAGCGGCAAGGGGCGCGTGAGAGCCTCGACCTCGACGGCAAGTGGCGCTTTCAGAGAGCCAAGGCCGATCACAAGCTGTCGCTCTCTCCGCGCGACGCCTCGGGGATAGAGAAGCTGGAGCGCGAAGCCGAAGAGCGGCACCGGGCCGACTTCGACGATTCCGGCTGGCAGGAGAGGACGGTCCCGTGCTCGGACAACAAGATGAACGGGACGATGGGCCAGCCGGAGGATTACGAGGATGGCTCGTGGTGGAGGCGGCGAGTCACGGTGCCTGCGTCCTGGACGGGGCGCTACGTGAAGCTCGTCTGCTATGGCGCGGGCTACACGGCCGACGTCTGGGTGAATGGCAAGCGCGCCGGCGGCCACGAGGGCGGCTTCACGAGCTGGGTGGTCGACGTCTCGGCGCTGCTGCGGCCGGGTCAATCGAACACGCTCGCCGTACGGCTCGACAACGTTCCCTGGGGCTCGACGCAGGCGATGCTTCCCTACGCGCACGCCGACTGGTTCAACTACGGCGGGCTCTACCGGGACCTCTATCTGGAGGCGAGCGACGCCGTCAGCGTCCAGAACGTGTTCGTGCGTTCCGCGCGTCCCGACGGGACGGTCGTCGCCGACGCGCTGCTCTACAACCGGAGGAGCGACGCGGTGACGGTGACGCTGGGCGCTGCGGTCCGGCGCGCGTCGGTCTCGGAGAGCTCGCCGGCGCTGCTTTCGTGCGATGCCGGCCGGCTGGCAGGCGCCGTGGTGGCTTCCGCGGGAGCGCGCGCGGAGGTGCCCGGGGGCGGCGCCCGACTGGTGAAGCTCGAGCTCCACGTCCCGGACCCCAGGCCGTGGACGCCGGCGATGCCGAACCTCTACGTCCTCACCGTGTCGTCGAGCGCGAGCGGCGGCAGCCGGGACGCGCTCTCGACTCAGTTCGGGTTGCGGACGATCGCGGTCGATCCTGCCGCGCCGCGGTTGCTGCTCAACGGCGCGGCCGCGCCGCTGCTGGCTGGGGTCGCGCGTCACGAGGACCACCCCGAGACGGGCCGCGCGCTCGCGCCGGAGCGCATCAAGGACGACCTGGTCGCGATCCGCGATCGTCTCCACGCCAACTTCGTACGGACGGCTCACTACCCGAATCATCCGTTGACGTACTTGATGGCCGACCGGCTCGGGCTGGCGGTCTGGGAAGAGATTCCGTTCTACTGGGTAAACCATCCGAACGCGTACCGGGAACTGGCGCGCCGCGGTCTGCCGCTGGCGATGTTCCGGGAGATGGTGCTGCGCGACTACAACCGCCCGTCGATCTGGTTCTGGAGTTGTTGCAACGAGTGCGCCCCGATCGGGCCGCGGATCGGCCATATCCGCAGGCTGCGCCAAGACTTGCGCGGCCACTACGACGACGGCCGCCTGGTGACGCAATCGGCCGCCGCGGACTATCCGGGCCCGTTCGACCAGTCGATGGCCGAGTGCGACGTCGCGGCCTGGACGCTTTACTTCGGCATCGGGTTCGAAGCCCGCGACCACTTCAAGAAGAACCTGGACCAGACCTACGCCGGGATGAAGGAGTTCCTGGACAAGGCCCACAAGCACTTTCCGAAGAAGCCGATCCTGGTCAGCGAGTTTGGTTACTGGGCCAATCCGGACGGTGGTCTTGTCGGAGACCAGTGCCGGTTCTTCGACGATTCCATGCGGGCCTACGAAGAGTCCGCGCCCGTGGATCGCCGGGGCGTGACGCGGGAGCGCGGGTTCGTCGCCGGCTGCAGTTGGTGGACGGCGTTCGATTACTTCACGGGGATCACCGGGGTGAGCACGTTCGGGGCCTTCCAATCCGATCGAGTCGCCGAACGTCCGCTTCTGCAGTCGCTGTCCGGCCGATATGGCCCCTACACAGGATGGGGACGCTGAATCACTCCCTCTTGAGCGTCATCATCGTGGCCTGATACCCGGCGGAGTTTTTGACTCCGATCGACACGAATCCGAGGCGCTCGTAGAAGGTCATGCGGTCCCGGGTGTCGAGGCGGACGGTGCGGACCGAGCGGAGGTTCGGGTGGGCCAGGAGCCTTCGCATGACGCGGTGGCCGATCCCGCGGCCGCGGCGCTCGGGGTCGACGACCACGTCGAAGATCCAGGCGTGGACGGCGCCGTCGGTGACCGCCCGGGCGAAGCCGGCCAGCTTGCCGCCGTCGAGCGCGGCGACGACGACTTGCGACCCGCGAAGCAGCCTTTCCACGGCGGGCAGAGGCCGGGCTGCGGCCCAATAGGTCGTGTCCAGCAGCCCCTTCAACTCGGCGGCCCGAACCTGCTCGGGCCGATCGACGAACGTCAGGCCGTCCTCCTGGTCGGGCAACAGCGGCGCCCCGGCGGCGAGCGCGGGGTCGGCCTGGGCCATCCGGCAGGCCGTCTCGTAGTCGCCCGGCTCGGCACGGGCCAACAGTGCGTCGAACACCCTGCGGCGCGCGGCCGGCTCCAGGTTCTGGCCGACCTTCACCTTGGTGGTCGCCTCCGCCAGCGAGAGGCTGGTTACCTGAATCGCCTCGAGCGGGCCGCGATAGCGCGGGTCGCCGGCAGCGATCGCCGCGTGACCGCCGCCGGGCTGGTACTTCTCCATCATCTTTTGAAGCGCGCTGGCCTTCTCGGACAGATCCTCCACTAGCCGCAGCGGACCGCGCACCATCACGGATCGGTAATAGGTCGTGGCGGGGCACGCCATCTCCGGGTGGCGCCAGTGGCTGGGGATCCAGGCGAGCGGCTCCGCGGCGACGAAGCTCGCCGGTCCGCCGGCCCGCTCGGCCTTCTCGCCCTTTCTGGCGCCGTGGAAGTAGACGCTTTCTCCCACGCGCGCGAAGTTCATCGGCCGCACCAGCGGCCAGCCCTCGGCGTCCACCAGTCCGAGCGTCCCCCAGCGCACCCGGTCCAGGATGTCGTCACGGACCTCGGGTCGTGTCTCGGCGTACTCTTTTCGGCGCAGCTCGGCCATGGCGAAACTCCTTTATTGGTTACTCCCCAAATCTATCTCGTTGCTGGTATAATCGGAACGACCAGTTCAATCATTTCGGTTCGACCAGTTTCCATGCGCGAACTGACTCTGAACATCTCGGGCGGCGAGCGGCCGGCGTACCTGCGGATCGCGGATGCGATGCGGGCGGCCATCCGGGAGGGCCGGGCGCGGCCGGGCGAAGCGGTGCCCTCGACGCGGGCGATTGCGGGCCGGGCGGATTGCCATCGCCATACCGTGATGGCGGCGCTCGAGGAGCTGGTAGCGGAGGGATGGCTCGTGGCGCGCCGGGGGCAGGCTTACCGCGTGAGTAGGGAGTTGCCGGAGCGGTACTTCTCGCCGGCGCGGGATAGACTGGCGCGGCCGGCGGCTCGGGGGGCGCCGTGGCGGTTCGTGCGGGAAGCGTCGGAGGGGCCGCACGCGGCCGCAGAGAACTTCGAGTATCGCTTTCAGAGCGGTCTTGCGGACCTCAGGATGTTTCCCTTCGCGGAGCTGCGTTCGCACCTGTCGGACGTGCTGCGACGCCGTTCGCCGGCGGCCCTCGGCTACGGCGATCCGGCGGGCCACCCGCGGTTCATCGACGCGCTCACGGTCTACCTGCGGCGCGTGCGCGCGGTGGAGCCGGGAGGCGTCGTGGTGACGCACGGTTCGCAGGAGGCGATCTTCCTCATCGGGCAGCTGCTGCTCGCGCCAGGCGATCGGGTTGCCGTGGAGCGGCTGGGTTACCGGCCGGCCTGGGACGCGCTGGCGACGGCGGGAGCGACGCTGGAGACCGTGGAGATCGACGAGCAGGGCATCGATCCGGAGTCGCTGGAGCGTCTGTGTCGCAGACGTCGCATCCGCTTGCTGTACGTCACGCCGCTGCACCAGTATCCCACCACGGCGACGCTGCCCGTTGCGCGGCGGATGGCGCTCTACGAAGTCGCCGCCCGCCACGGCGTGCCGATCCTGGAGGACGACTACGATCACGAGTTCCACTACCGCTGCGAGCCCTTGCCCCCCATGGCGGCCGACGATCCGGCTGGTATTGTGCTCTATGTGTCCACGTTCTCGAAGGTGCTCTACCCGTCGGCGCGTCTGGGCTTTCTGGCCGCGCCTCGGGTTGCGGCGGACAGGCTGTCGAAGCTGCGGCGCATCTTGACTCGGCAGAGCGATTCGCTCCTTCAAGAGGCGGTCGCCCGCTGGATGGAGGACGGAGGCGTGGAACGTCACATGCGCCGCATGCGCCGGGCCTACGAACAGCGCCGCGACGCCATGGCCCTCGCGCTGGAGGGGCACAGGGCCGGCGGACTCGAACTGGACTGGACCGTTCCGGACGGCGGGATGGCGCTCTGGTTGCGCATTCCAGGCCGCTCGTCGGCGGTCGCTCGGGCGGCGGCGGCGGCCGGCGTCTACGTCCAGCCCGAGGAGGCCTTTCAACTCTCGCCTCGGCCAGGCCGGCACCTGCGGTTGGGGTTCGCCAACCAGTCGCCCAGCGAGATCGAGGCGGGACTGGCGTTGCTGATGGCGGCAGCTCGCGAAGCCGGAAGGCCGAAACGTTGAGCGTCGAGTGTCCGAGCTGCCCGGTCTGCGGGGACCCGCTTCAGGGTTCGGCGCTCGTGCAGTGCAGCCGCTGCGCCACGCCTCACCACCGCGACTGCTTCCGTTACGCCGGTGTCTGCTCCGTTTTCGGCTGCGGAGAGGAACGCTTCGACCACTATCGCCAGCCGGGTCAGCCGGTGGTGCTGCGCTTGCTGGACAGCGTCGAGATCCGGCCGAGCAAAGTGCGAAGCCGGCTGCCCGCTCTGCGCGGACGCGGGCCGGCACACCGCGTGGTCGTCGATTTCCAATCCGGCGTCGAGACGGCCATCAGCCGGGGCGCGGTGCTGTTCACGGGCATCGCGGTCTTCACACTTCTCCTCGGACCGCGAGTCTTGCCCTCGGAGACCTGCCTGGCTTTGTTGAGCAGCACCGGTGTCATGGGCGCCATTTGCATGGCGCTCAACGTGGGCCTGAGCGATGTGCTGGTCTTCGACCCTTCCTCGCGAAGCGTCCGGCTAGAGCGGCAGTTGTTCGGTTCGATCACCTCGGAAGAGCTCTGGGACACCCGGGAGCTGGGAGGCATTGCCGTCTCGGACGGCTCGCCCGAAGACGCGCTCTTCTCGATGGCGGGTGCCAGTGGCTACCTGGTGCTCTACGATGTCCGAGGCAACGTCGTGGCCCGTTATCCCGTGCCCGGCTGGGAGCGGCGGTACATGCGAGGAGAGCGCCAGCGCACGGTGCAACGGATCCACGAAACGATGGGCATCCCCGTGCGCGCGCCGGAGCCCCAGGCGCGGGCCGCAACCGAGCCCTCCCGGCGGCAGGCCCGAAAGCACGCCCGCCGCGCCGAGCGCGACTCGGCGGAGCCGGCCCAGCATTTCGATTGGCTTGGAGAGGCGCTGTTCCGATTCAAGTGCGTGGCCTGGGCGATAGGAATGTTCACCATCGCCGGAGCGTTGGCCTGCGACCCCAGTCCGCAAGGCGCCGGGAACAGGGTGCTCGCCGTGCCGTTGTTCGTGGGCACGGGCCTCTGGTTCCTGTACCGCAAACGGTGACCGCTCAACCCGCCGGCGGTTGGGACACTTGGCTCAGGGCCTCCGTGAAGGCGTGGTAAAGCCGGTCCAGGTAGTCGGAACTCACTCTCCGGCCGGACGAACCATACGCTCGACGTAGGTTCTCGAACCCGCTCGTGGCCAGATGGGCGTCGGCGGCTCGAATGATGCAGAGGCCGCGAGCGATGGGCAGCGTGTCGTCGTAGCGGCCCATGCAGCGCCGGAACTCGCGAGCGAACAAGGGCAGCAGGGACCCATGGTGGGCGACGGCCTTCTCCAGGTCCCCGATGGTCTCGAAGCCGGCAGCCCGGAAGATGGGGATCCATTGCTCGACGGCTTCCATTTCCTCGACGGCAGTGGCGCCGACCGTGGCGCGAATCTGCTCGTCCCAATGCGTGACGACCGGGCTCCGGCGAATGAAGCCCCAGAGCGATGGCTTGTCGATCTGCAGGCCCTGGAGGCCGGCATCGATCTTGGACGCGACGTCGCGGGCGAAAGCGGCCAGGGTCTCCCGGATGCGGACGAACTCGGTGTCGGCGATCTCGAGCACGCCGGCCAGGCGCGAGAAACCTCGGCGAATTTCGCGCGGAACGGCCTCCTTGGTCTTGTAGCCCAGGTCGTGCTCGATCTCGGCCCAGGCGTGCTGCAGGATGGAACGGATTTGGATCTCGCACTTCACGCCCCGGAACCGCTCGCGCTCTTTGGTCGTGAGCCGGCGCGTCGGAAGCTCGACCACGTAGTGACGCGACAGGTAGCCGAAACGGTCCGGGTCGAGCAGATCGCCCTTGTCGACGGAGTTGTCGTTGTCGACGACGAACTCCCGTTCGATGATCTCGCTGACCAGGTCGACATGGTCCTGGAAGTACGTGATGACTCGCACGCCGGCGATGTCCATGATCTCCGAGAGCTGCTGGTACTTGTTGCCCGGCGCGTCGAGCTTCGCGCGCAGGCGCGACTTCTGCTTGACGCGATGGGTCACCGCGTGGACGGCGATGCGGGCCTCGCGCAGCAGTCGAGTCAAAACGCGCTCGACCTTGCGGGTGAGGGCGGCGTAGGTGCCGATCCGCTCGCCATACTGCGTGAGGATCAGATCGAGGGCTTGCTGGGGCACGGCCGCGACTCTAGGGGAGGGGGCAGGCGCGATGCAACCTCGCGCCAGAACAATTGGCCGCGCCAAGACGTAGTAGATCGCGTGACCACTTCGTTGGGACAGGGCATGGTGCGCATGGCCGCACGAGGCTGCCTGGCCGCAGCGCTGGCCTGGCTGCTGTCCTGCCACGTGCTGCCCGCCCAGCCCCAGATGGAGGATCTGCCTCGCACCGCCCAGGTCGAAAGCCAGTCGGGCGGCACTCAGGGCAGTCCCGTCGCTGCCCAAACCGCATCGTCGTCCGAGGAGCCAGGGACTGACGGCGCCGTCACGCTTCAGCAGTTGGGACTGCCGGCGGATGCCCTGGCGCAATCGGAGCGGCGCCTGCCCACGCCCGAGCAGCGAGCCGCGCGCCTGGCCTCCACGGCGATGCCTCGAGCCGCTCTCATCACGCCCCGTGCCGACTCGACGCCCGTCGTCGTGCGGTTGACCGAAATTCCATCGGACCCGTGGACGCAGGCGCAGCAGGCGGCGCAGCTCCTAGGAAGCGTTCTGGCTGCCAACGACTCCTCGGATTCCTCGCGTCCTCGGCTCGAGGAGCTGGCGCGCGACCTCTCGACCGCCCTGGAGGCGGCCGCCGGTGGCGAGTTGGCCGCCAAGCAGCCGAAGCTGGCCAAGCTGAAGGACGAGCTTCGCCGCCAGCTCGACGGCTACTTTGCGACCACTTACGGCAAGCTCTCCTACTTCAGCCCCGATCGCTACTCGAAGATGTGGCAGCGCCACGAGTTACGAGCTTCTCTTGCGACCGCCATCCAGTCGCTCGACACCGAGATCCGCGTGGCTCGCGCTGCCGGGACGCCGGCTTCGACCGCAAATCGCGGGCTGTCCGCTCCCGTCTCCATTCGATTTTCCGAGCGTCTGGGCGCCGGTCTCAAGGCCGGCGAACTGCCCGTAGTCACCGTTCGCTCGCCGTCGAGCAAGACCCGGCAGGTGCGGGCGTACCCGGATGGCGGTGGGTACTCGATTCGGGTATTATCCTCCGAGAAGGGCCACTGGACCGCCTCCGTGAGCGGCGGCGAGGAGGTGCCCTTCGAGGCGGAGGCGGGGGGCGGGGGCTTGGTCCGGGTCGATCCGGCCTCCCCTCACACCTTTACTCGCGCCGACGGGCGCCGGTTAGTGCCTGTGGGAATGAACCTGGGCTGGGTGCTGGAAGGCAACTCGACCGACGAGCGGCTGGAGTCCTGGCGCCGCTACCTGGATCGCATCGCCGGCAGCGGACAGAACTGGATTCGAGTCTGGTGCTGCCCCTGGAGCATGTGCATCGAATCGAAGCAGACCGGCGTGGGCCGATACGACCCTGTGGCCGCCGCGGCGCTCGACCGGGTGTTCGAGATGGCTGCCCAGCGCGGCCTCTACGTTCAGCTCACGATCGAGTATCACGGGATGCTTCGTTCGAAGAACGATTGGCCGAACAACCCCTACAACGCGGCCAATGGCGGGCCCTGCAACAAGCCGGGCGAGTTCTTCTCCAGCGCGGCCGCCCGCCGGCTCTTCAAGCGGCGACTCGACTACCTGGTGGCGCGCTACTCGGGCCACGAGAATCTGTTCGCCTGGGAGCTGTGGAACGAAGTCGACCTGACGCTCTGCAATCCCGTGAACGTGCTTCGATGGCACGAGGAGATGGCGGCGTACCTCAAGCAGATCGATCCCTTTGGGCATCTGGTGACCAGCTCGACCTCGGGTGGACACCTGTTGTACGCGCCACTCTGGATGCAACACGACCTCGACTTCGCCCAGGTCCATTGCTACAGGCACGATCTCGCTGTGAGCCTGCCGGCCTGGGTCGACAAGATCGACCACTTCAAGAAACCGGCGATGGCAGGCGAGGCCGGGCAGGATTCCGCCTGGGAGCCCTTCATCTGGGAGACCCGCTACGACCCCGCCGCCATCGGACTTCATGACGCGCTGTTCTCCGGTCTGGCGTGCGGCGCGGCCGGCTCGGGGATGTTCTGGTGGTGGGACAAGTACATCGACGCCTCCAACCACTACGATGTCTTCAAGCCGGCCTCCCGCCTGGCAGCCTGGATGGAGGCGATGTCGGGCGAGGTGAAGAAGGCGCCTGCCTCTGCCGGCGGCGCCGGCGACGTCCGTGCCGTGGGCGTGCGCTCCCCCGGGCGCGCTCTCGTCTGGCTCAACGATCGCAACTATGTTCCCACCGACAAGGTGCCCAATCCACCCGCAACTTCGCGTGGCCCCGTCTGGGTCGAGCTCGAAGTCGGCTCCTCCGGCAGCTGGGAAGTGACCCGGTTCGACACCTGGACCGGCCAGCAGTCGCCGGCCGGTACAGTCTCCGCGAGCGGCCAGACGCTCCGATTCCAGGCGTCGGCGTTCCAGAAGGACGTCGCGTACCTGCTGGTGAGGAAGTAGAGAAAAGCCTGTTGGGGATCTGCCCCAAACCCGGGCAGCGGGCCATTGGCCCCCTGCACCCCCATTCTGTAGGACAGGCTATCAAAAGGGGTTCCCAGGGGGCTGGTCCCCTGGGTAGGGTTCGGGGCGAAGCCCCGATTGGTCATTTTGGTCATTCCCCTTCATCCCGTGGGGGCTTGCCGTTCCTTGCCACGTCCTTATAATTTTGCACAACCATGACGCCTGACCTTCGAGGAGACACGCGAATGCCGAACGGACTGCGCCCCCTGCTGAGGGTCCACCTGCTCTGGGTCCTCGCCCTCGCGTTGCTCCAGGCTGCGGCGTGGTGCCAGACCTCGCCCCAGGGGCTGGCCGCCGGGCTTCCCGCCGAGGCGGACGTGGCGCTCTACGCCGACGTGGACGGGCTAGTCCATTGCCTGAACCCCGAGGTCGTCCAGTCGGTCGTCGACAAGCAGCTCGGCCAGTTCTTGCAGGCCGGCCTACCCGACCCGATCCATACGGTCAAGCATGTGGCCGCGGCCGGTTTCATCCGCACACCGTCGGCTGCCCAAGCTGTCGCCCTCGTCCAGGGTGACCTCGACCCGGCTACGCTCTCCGTTCAGTTGGCCGATCGCCTCCCGGGCCGCCCGTCGCCGCGTGCGTGGAATTTCCGCGGTCTGGCGCTCACCTCGCTGGAGCCGTCGGGCCGGCCGGCCGTGACCTTCGGCAAACTGCAGGACGGCACGACGATCGTCGCCCAGGCGCCGTGCCAGGAGACAGGGTTGCTGTCGGCGGCCATCGCCTCTCTCGCCGATACCTCGAAAGGGTACATTGCCCAGCATCCGGACGCCTTGCCGGCCGGCGCGCTCGCGGCGTTCCATCTCGGCAATCCCTCGGCGCTGTCGGCGCTCCCCAAGCTCTCGAAGATCCCGGTCGACAACCTGCGACAGGTTCGGCTGGAAGTCCGCCGGCTCGACGGTGCCAAGCTGCGGCTCGATATCAGCGTGGAGCTGACGAGCTGGTTGAAGGCCCAGATCGTGCGTCCTTTCCTGGGAACGGCTGTCGCGAAGGTCGCTGCAAATCCGAAGTTGCCCGAAGCCGCCCGCCGATTGGTTGGCCGGCTCGCCTTCACGCTGGAGGGCAAGGTCCTCAAGGCCTCGATCGAGGCGACGGCGGAAGAGATCGAACAGCTCCTG
>JACQFU010000085.1 GCA_016199905.1 Candidatus Wallbacteria bacterium | reverse complement strand
AGCGGCCCACGTCGAGCTCGGCCACGCGCTCGTGACGACCGGGGATCTCCCGGCCGCCCGCTCCCAGTTCGAAGAGGCTCTCTGTCTCGATCCGGACTGCGAGGCCGCCGAGACCGGGCTGACAAGGCTGATGGCCAGCCTGCTTCCTGCGCTGGAGAATCGCTCCTCCACCGGGCCGGCCCTGGAGCCCCGCGGCCCGATGCCCCCTTCCCGCGAGGCGACGCGAATCGCCGCACTCGTCGCGGTCGTCACGTCGATGATCGCCCTGGCCGTGTTGCAGCCCGAGGTCCTCGGTCTGCTCGGACGCGGAGGGTTGTGGGAGTCGGCGCCGGCCTGGATCGTTTTGGCGTTGGTGGGTTTCAGCGTCTGGCTGTTGCTGGCCAGCATGCGATTCCAGCGACTGATGAGGCTGGGCGCCCAGTTGCAGCGTGCGGGCGACACGCTGGGCGCGATCCGAACGTATCAGGCCGCGGCTCGCTCGGCGCCTCTCCTGACAGGCACCCTCACCCATTACAACCTCGGCACGGCCTACCACCAGCAGGGCGACCTGGCGAGTGCCATCCGCGAATACCGGACGACCCTCGCTAACCTCTACGGGGTGGAGGAGTGGTTGCCCAGCGCCGAGCACAATCTGGCGCTGGCGTTGCGCGAGCTGGAACCCGCCGAGCGGCGGCACCCGCTCGAGGAGAACGGCACCGCGGGGCGCCAGGTCAAGCTGCTGCTGCCGGTTGGGCTGGGGCTGGGCTGGGCGGCCGCGACGCACGTGCTGGCGCCCAGCCTGGGTACCGCGGTGGCGGTCGCGACGGGTCTCTTCGCCGCCTGGCTCTCGGGGCGAGTCGGCCTCCCTGCCCGCAGGTCCGCAGCAGCGCGCTGGTTCCTCAACGCTGGGGATTCCGAGGCCGCCATCGACCAGATTCGAGAGGCCATCCGGTTGTCCCCGGCCTCCGCCGACTACCGCTATGTGCTTGGCTGCGCCCTGGACGAAGCAGGTGCTCACGATGCCGCCCTGAAGGAGTTTCGCGAAGCCCTTCGGTTGGACCCCGGTTTCGCGGCAGCGGCCCGGAAGATGCCCGGCCCGGCCACCACGCCGCTCGGAGGCGCCGCCCCCGCGCTCGTCAGGCCGCGAACCGAGCTGCGAGGCCCCATGCGCGTTTCGGCGAGTCAACTGACGGGTTGTTGTTTGCTCATGGCGACGGCCGCGCTGGCCGCGATGACGTCGCTATCGCAACTGGCAGACGCCGCGCAACTCAGGGGACTGCCGCCGCAGGCCGCAGCCAGTCGGGCACTCTTGTTCCTGTTCGGCGGCTCGCTGGCCTGTCTATTCGCCTCGGATCTGCAATCCTACGTGCGTTTGCGCCGCGCCGCCGCTCTCGAAGCGGAAGGCCGCGGCCGCGACGCTGCGCTCCAGTACCGTCGAACGATCGCTCAGACCATGGGCGCCGTCCCGCTCCTGATGGCAAATTACAACCTGGGCCTGCGATTTCACGAGCGTGGAGTGCTGCGCGAGGCGATCCTGCACTACCGGCGGGCCATCCGGTCCGCCCCCGGGGCCGCGATGCGCCTGGACGCCCGGTACAACCTCGCGCACGCGCTGATGGAGTTGGAAGACGAAGTCACCAGGAGAGACGCTCCCCTCGTCGTCCGCTCGGAAGGGCCGCCACGGCGACCCGCGGCCGAGTTCGTGCTCTTCGCCTGGATGGTTCCGGTCGGGGTTGTCGTCGCCTACGCCACGACCGCCGGCGTTATCGGCGAGCCCGCGAGTCTGTTGCTCGGAATCGCTCTCGGCGCCGTCTGGCTTCGCGCCGCTCGGATCCGCCGGCATCTTCAGGCCGGCCTGGAACTGCTGGACGTGGGAGACACGGAAGGCGCCATCGACGACCTGCGCGAGGCCACGAGAATCAGCGCCGACAGTCCTACCGTGCGGGTCCACCTGGCGCGCGCCCTGGAGGCCGCAGGCGAGCTGAGTGCCTCGCTGCGCGAATACCAGGAGGCCTTGCGATTGAAACCGGACCTCCTGGAAGTCCGACGCCGGATCGAGGCCCTCATGAGCGACGAGACGCGACGGGCGCATTGAGTCGACCGGAACGGAGGGGACGTGCTACTATGCGCGCCCTATGATTTTCCGTCGATTCTCGCTTTCCGCTCTCGCAACCCTCATGCTGGCCTCCTCTCTGGGGGCCTGGGACGGCCACGATCGCATCACGCGGCTGGCGTTGCAGGACGTCGCATGGCTCGACTCGCTGGCGCCGGTTCTGGTGACCACTCGCACCGATCGGGTTGGCCAGATCCGGCAGGATTACGGCTTTCCTTACAAAGGAGAGAGGCCGGGGGACCGTTTGCCTGCCAGGGAGATCTTGATTCGGTACGCGATGGAGCCCGACGAGGGCCCCGATCAGGAGTTGCACGCGAGCTGGCAACAGCGCTTCATGGGTGGCTACACGGGTATGAGCAGCAGCGGCTACTTTCACATGTACTATCCGTCCTGGACAGTCCACTTCCCGCTGCCTGCGACGGCCATGGGAGCCTCTCCGGAGCGTGCCGCACTCTGGTGCGCCGCGGCCCGCCGAGCGCTGCTGCGCGGAGACACCTACTGGGGGCTGCGTTACCTTTCCTGCGCGATGCACTATGTCGAGGACGTGGGCCAACCCTACCACGCCACGCAGACCTCGACGCTCTTCGTCGTGCCCCGCGACCCGATCGCCGGGACGACCAAGGTCACAGGTAACTACCACCTGGTCTACGAAGCCTGGATTGCCAGGCGGCTGGCCGAGGAGAGTCTCGATCTGGCCGCGTCTCTGCGCGGAACCGAGGTCGAGCGCGGCTCCGATCCCGCTGACGCGGTGCGCCAGGTAGCCCGCAAGTCTCACGAGCAGGCGACCCAGCTCTTCCCGGCCTGCCTGCAGTTTTTCAGCAGAAAATTCTGGCAGCCGGTGGACGTGGCCGCCGCGGAAGCAGACCTGGCGCAAATGGAACCAGCGAGCCAGCGCGAGCGGATAGCCGCGGCAACCCGTCCGGCTCTCGCGCTCACCGGTCGCGCCGTCCGCGGATTCCTGGAGCCGCTGCGGCCCGCCATCCAGTTCAGCGCGCTGCACGCGGGCCGCTGAAAGAGCGGCGTACAACTCTAGCCGCTTCGTCCAAGGGTCGCCAGCGGCCGATAAGCATGCTATAATTCCGCGCTTTTCCAGGCTCGGATCCACCCTGTCCGAAGAACTGCTCCAACCGTGATTCATCCACTCGTCATCTACCTGCTGGTGCTGGTCGTCAGCTTCGCCTGCCTGGACCTCCTGGCGCGTTTCCTCGACCGGCTCGGCGTCGACGACAGCCGCGGGCAGGACCTCACGGCCTACCTGCTGTTCCTCGGCTTCCTCACGGTATTCTCGCCCTACTCCACGGCACTCGCAGCGGGAATCGTGGCCGCATCGGCCATCTTGCTGGCAGCGGGCTCGCTGGCATCCCAACAGGGACTCGGCAGCAAGGGGCTGCTGCTGGCCGAGATGGCCGCGTATCTTTGCCTGGTCCGGTCGGGCGTCGAAATCCATTTCATTCAGCGGCCCTCCGGAGGCTACTGGTTCCTATCGGGATGGTCCACCGTCGCCACGCTCGTCTGGTTCGCCGGCTTCGTCACCTTGCTGCGAAGCGCCAGAGCGCTCCCGGGGCTCTACCAAGCCGTCGTGACCTTGCTCTCCTATGTCCTGCTGGGCGGGTTGATGCTCGTGCCCCGTGGCGCGTCCACGGATGCGATCGTCTTTGCCTTGGTGCTTGCGGCCACGACGACCGCTCTGTGGCTCCATGGCCAGCGCGGAAAGGCAGGCCGCATCGACAGCGTCAGCGCCTCGCTCTGGGCCATGTCGCTCGCCGTTTTGCCCGTAGTCAGCTCCATCAAGAAGATCGCCCTCATTTCGCTCGTGACGCCGCTGCTCCTGCTGACGACGCCCGT
>JACQFU010000084.1 GCA_016199905.1 Candidatus Wallbacteria bacterium | reverse complement strand
TGGGGGCTGCGGTCGTGGCTGGATGTCTGGCGTTCTTGCTTCTTGCCTACCAGTACTTGCCGCTGGCGAACCTTATCTCGCGTTCGGACAGGGTCAGCATCCGCACCGGCGAAGCAAGTCTCTTCGACATTCATCCCTTCAACCTCTACAACCTTGCGCTCCCGACGCCGTTTCCAGACCCCGCTTCGCCCTACTTCTTCGTCAGCTTCAGGAATGGCAAGCAACCCTTCTACGAAACCGTCTACTTCGGCCTTCCGGTTCTGCTGCTTGCACTGGCGTCCCTTGGTTGGATGGTACGGGGGCGCCAGGGATGCGGCGAGACGGAGCCACCCGGGTCTGAACTGGTTTCGTCGCGCAGTTGCATCCCGGCTCTGGGGGCGATTGCTTTGCTGGCAGTAGGCATCTCTGTTGGGGAGCATCTTCCGCTGTTCAAGTTTCTGATCGCGGTGGTGCCGCCCCTGAAGCTTTTCCGTTACCCGGGCAAGTACTTCTTCCTGGCAGCGTTGACGATTTCGCTTCTGGCAGCCATCGGATTCGAAGGCTTGCTGCGGCGGCGTCCGGCGTGCCTGCGTATCTGGGGGCGAGGTCTGGGAGCGGCAGCAATGGGTCTTGGTTTGCTGCTCGCGGGGATCTGGATCGAGCAGGATGCCTTTCCCAGGCTGTTCTTGACGGAGGGCGGAGCGAAGCTGGGGGGCGATCTGGGTCCATTCTTCGATATGATTCGCCATGTTTGGTTCTCCAACACGGGAGTCGCCCTGAGCCTGATAGGCGCACTGGGAGCGCTGACGGTGCTTGGCGAAAAGGGGAAGGTGGGGTGGCGGGCTGCCATGATCGTGGTCGCGTTCGCCTCCAGCGTCGATCTGGCGACGATCGCCCAGAGAAGTCTGCTCGTGCGGGAGAACGCGCTGGTCCTGAGAACGCCAGAGGCGGTGCGGGCGTTGGGACCGGTGTTGGCGGATGCCCCGCCTCCTCGATTCGTCTGCTACCCACTCAACGACTTCGAATTTGGATTTCAGAGGACGTTTCTGGATCTGATGCAGGTAGAAGAGGCGCTGCTATTCGGACTCCGCGGGGCACAGAATGGCGACGACTCGATGCTGAGTCTGCTGTCGGTGCGGACGGGTTTGGAGAACCTGATCGCGGTGATGTTGATCGAGGCCAGCGGTCGTCCGGAGCGGGATCTGATCGCGGCGCGATGCGGAGCCAGCGCAGTATTGAGTGCGGAGGCACTGGGCAATGTGACCGGAACGACGCCGTTGCTGGCGATGGATGGTCCAGTGGCGATACGACGGCTGGAAGGAGTGTCACCCCGGGTCTTCGTTGCTCCTCGGGCCGAGCCCGCAAGCCAGCGAGCGATGGTGGTGGCCTCGGCGGCGATCATGGCCTTGCCGCAGCGGGTGTTCTACGAACCTCGTGAGGGGGACGCCGCTGGCGGCCGGGTGCTCGTGCCGAGGCGGGTCGGAGCATGCCGTTTCGAGAAGTTCCGGCGCAATTCGCTGGAAGTGGCCTTTGACCTGGAGGGGGAAGGTTTGCTGGTGTTGCTGGAGAAGTTCCATCCCGGGTGGAGGGCCTGGGTGGAAGGGCAAGAGCGGTCCGTGCTGCGGGCGGCGGGGGTGTTTCGAGGGGTCGTGGTGAGGCAGGGTGAACGGAGGCTGCGGATGAGTTATGAGCCCCAGGGCCTTCGTGTGGGCGGGGCTGTGAGTCTGGTATGCGCGCTGCTGACTTTGTGGGGAGGGCTGTTGAGGCGGCGGCCGGGGGAGTGAAGAAAATGGCGTTGCCGTGGGATGTCGCTTGGCCGAAGCTGGGTGTGATCGTGGCGTTACATGCTACAGTCACACGATCTCCTTTCAGCTTTCAGAGCCGGTTACGGCTCAGTATCGAATTGTGGCACGTCGCCTTTTGTGACGGGGGAGCTGTTCAGTACTTGGCTTTGCAGATGCGGTGAAGGCATCATGGTCACGGATCGATGCGCGCAGCAATTTGATACAATTTTGAGGGGGGCGCATGTCCCTGTCAACTCGATGGGATAGCAAACAAAGGATTCGTTGTGTTCCCACGATCTGGCATGAGGTATGCTCGAATTCAGCTGTCAGGGACAGTGCCATGACTGGGCTGAAGGCAGGGTGAAAACCGGATGACCATTCGGAAAGGAGGCCTACCGGGGACGCCAAGGGGGAAAGAACAGTGGGATAACAGCGAGAGACAACTACAAGGACCAAGAAGGCTGGTCAAAGGGCCAGCAGAAAGGGGAACTGGATGAGTTTGTCGAGGAACCGCAAGGGCTTTACCATCATTGAACTGCTGATCGTGGTCATCGTTATTGGCATTTTGGCCGCTGCAGGGCTTGCGAAGTATCAGAATTTCGCCGAAACGTCGCGGCGCAAGAGCTGTCTGGGGCAGTTGCACGCCATCGAAGCGGGGATGGCGGTCTGGGAGACCAACAATCAGTCCTTCGCCGAGAATGCCAAGTGCGCCTGGGGCTTCAGTCCCCGCACGGGCAAGTTGACGGACACCGTGATCGTCCCCACGATTCTCAACCTCAACACCAGCGGCACCATCACCAACATTGCGGATACCCAGGGAACCGTGGGCGGGCCGCAGGGATTCTACAACAACTCCGGCGCCGGCCCTCTCGGCAGCGTCATCCGCGACGACAAGATCTGGCTCTGCCCCTCGGGCCTTTCGCGCTATTACGGCGGCGAGGTGCAGAATGTGCCGGACGACTACCTGGACACCACGGGCAGCGGCTTGCCTAGCCACACGGCCGGCACAGCGATCGGATTGGGCGGCCGTTACGGCATGTGCGTTGCCGGGCGCGGCAACGCCACTGCCGGCGCCACGGCCATAGCGAACGGTGGCTTCGCCAGCGGTTGGATCACCGGCGGCACGCCTGCTGCGACTACCAACACCCCCTCTCCTTGCCCGCAGGTTCCATTCAAGGTTGCGGTCTGCCTGGGCTATGGCTCCTTTGGCACAACAGGAAGCGCGGCCGGCACTCCAGGAACCGTTCAAACCAACCAGGGCGGCCCTGTGGGTCCCGACGGATCGGCCCTGAATCGCCACTCGTCTCGCTGGTAGGACCCTGCGTCCTTCCACTTCTTTGCTCCGCGGGCTCGTAGAATGGATTCCGCCTTGAGACGGACATTCGGCACCCTCATGCGGACATGTAACGTGCAACAGCCTGATACAGCCTGTGCTCGCAGGCCTAGAGAAAGACTTTCAACACGGAGGCACAGAGACACGGAGGTTTCTCTCTGCCTCTGTGGCTTCGTGTCTCTGTGTTAGGTCTTTCCTCTTGGCATGAACCATGATACTTGGACTGTAGCGTTGATTTGAAAACGATCTACTAGTCGTTGCGCTTCTTGGGGCGCCGACTGCCAGCAAGAGCGCCCTGTCGACCCGGCATGGCACATTCCGTGCTCCGTGTTTTCACCGCTCGACAAAGGTACTCAGAAAAAATAAAAGGACGAGTTGGACCAGGATAGAACCGGATACGTGACGGAGAGGTGGAGAAACGTGAACAGACAGCGCAAGCGCCAGGGATTCACGATTATCGAGTTGCTCATTGTGGTCATCGTCATTGGCGTACTGGCCTCAGCAGGGTTGGCCAAATACCAGAACTTCGCCGAAACGTCTCGCCGCAAGGCCTGCGTGGGCCAGTTGCACACGCTGGAAACCGGCATGGCCGTCTGGGAGACGAACAACACGGCCTTCGCCGAGAACTCCAAGTGCGCGTTCGGATTCACCGTCCGCGCCGGACGGCTGACCGATACGGCGATCAACCCCGCTCTCCTGGCGGTCAACACCGCTCCGGCCAGCCTCGCGGACGCCTACACGACGGTCGGCGCCCCCACAAACTTCTACAACACCGGCGCCGGGGCCAACGGTAACATCGGGCCGCTCAACACCGTGATCCGCGACGACAACGTCTGGGACTGCCCCTCCGCGGGCTCTCGATACTACGCCGGTGAGGTCCAGAATATTCCCGACGATTACATGGATACCAGCGGTGCGGGTGTCAGTCCACCTGCCCACGCCGGCGCCGCCGTCGGGCTTGGCGGCCGTTACTTCGGCGTGGTCCTGGGCCGCGGCAACGGCAGCAACACTCTCAGCAACGGCGGCTTCCCCAACGGCTGGATCTTCAACAATAGCGTCGCTACCAACGTCAACTCCGCAACACCTTGCCCGCAGCCTCCGTTCAAGATCATGATCTGCGGTTGCTACGGCACGTTCGGCACGGGGACCGGCACCTCGAACGTCACAGGCACCAGCAACACCAACCAGGGCGGTCCGGTCGGACCCGATGGCTCGGCGTTGAGCCGCCACTCGACCCGCTGGTAGGCTGCTCGCTGAAAGGACTCCCGTCACTTTCGCTCCGCGTCACACCGTCGCGGGGCGTTTTCTTCTCCTTTTGAAACTCGAAATCGGGCTCGCGGCTTGACAGGTTCTCTCCCGGACTTATAATCTCTCTCGGCCCCGTTTCGGGAGATACTTCTACGCCACGGCGAAGGTCTCCCTGCAACAACTCCAAGGCTTGCCGAGTAGGAAGTAGCGATGACCCTTTCCCGTCCGTTCCACACCCCATTCGTTGCCCTGTTCGCGGCTGTCTGTCTCACCGTTCTGCCGGCGGCTGCTCGCGACCTGAGCGGACGCGTTTTCCTGGGCGCCAGGACTCAGCTCCACATTCAGGAAGACGAATCCGTCATCACCAACATCCTTCGGGCCGTCAAACTCGTGAAGAGCGAAGTCCCCGTCCTCAACCTCAACTCCATCGCCATCCAGAATGATTACCTCTTCATCGGCGAGGACCACGAGCTGTACTTCATCGACAAGGTGAAGAAGGACAAGATCTTCCACGTCGGCAGTGCCCAGGACCTCTCGAACATCAAGCTCTTCGACGGCGTGGTCCTGAAGGCTGTCGAGAATCCCAGCTCCAACTTCGAGAGCGGCCAGCGCGAGATCGCCCTCAAGGTCGTCATGAAGAAAGAGATGGAGACGGCCGAACCCGACGTCAAGCGCGCCCGCTACCAGCACTACCTCGAGGAACTCGTCAACATCTACGACGAGACCACCATGACCGAGGGCGCCAAGAGGAACTACACCATCTTGATGAACGCCCTCAGCACGGCCCTGCCGGACGGCGACAACGAAGACCCGAGGGCTTTCGAGCATCTCAAGATCCTCAAACGCTACATCGAGGCCGCCGGCTACAGCTCCGCCGTTCCGCTGGTGCAGTTGGTCAACTCGGTGCTCAAGCGCGTCAAGGCCAATCAGGAGAAGGAAGACCTGGCTCAGGCCGCAAGCGACGTCCGCCCCGCCTACGACAAGCTGGCCGGGCTTCTCGCCAAGGCCTCGAACTGATCGCCGGGCAGAAAACCCGGGGCTGACGGCTCTCGATGGGCATCAAGGAAGCCGTACCCGCTTCGCGTTTTCGTCAGACAGGTTGGGTCGCGCTGCTGTGGCTTGCTGCCGCGCTCTTCTTCTGGCCCGTGCTGATCGGCGGCCAGAGCTTCTGCTTTCGCGACACGCTCAGCATCTACTATCCTCAGGCGTCCATGACCGTCGAGGCCCTGCGAAACGGCGAGCTGCCCCTCTGGGAGCCTCGCATCGGACTCGGATACCCTTTTCAATCCGATCCGCATTCGATGGTCTTCTACCCCCTGACGCCGCTGCTTTTGCTTTTGCCGTTCCCCAGGGCCTACAACCTGTTCACGGTCGTCCACTTCCCTCTCGCGGGCACCTGCCTCTTCGTGCTGCTGCGCCGGTGGCGACTCTCCGCTCCGGCAGCGACTCTGGGCGCCTTGGTCCTGATGTTCGCGGGCTACACGGTCACGACATCCTGTCTGACGACCCTGTTGCGCGGTATGACCTGGACCGTCGCGGCGCTCCTGGCCTTCGACTGTTTTCTGGATAAAGGAGGTTGGGCCCCCCTGGCCCTGACTGCTCTCGCGCTGGCTTGCCAGGGAAGTTGCACCGATCCGCAGTACATGCTTTTCGCGTGGACGCTGCTCGCGTTGGCTCCCTGGCTTCGGCCTGCGCCTGCCAATCCTCGACGCGCGCTGATAGCGGCGGCGGCCGCGGCCGGCCTCGGGTTAGCCGTGCTGGCTTACCAGTATCTGCCCTTGGCCCAGCTCATCGCATGCTCCGATCGCAAAGCGGGTCTCACCTCCGGAGAGATCTCGATGTTCGCCGTCGATCCCGCCGACTGCTGGAATCTCTTGCTTCCCTCGCTGGTGTCGAACCCGGAGATGCCGGAGTACTTCAGCAACTTCAAAGCGCCTGTCCCACCGTTGGCCACGGACATGTACTGGGGAATCCCTATGCTGGCCCTGGCGCTGGCGGCACTCGGGTGGCGAAGCTCAGGCTCCCCGAATGAGGGCGAGCCGCTCCTCGCGCGCGCGAGCCGCGTTTGGCTTGCCGTCGCACTCGTTACCTTGATCCTTTCGATGGGTCACCACACGCCATTCTTTCCGGCGTTGCTCAAGATTCTTCCCATCCTTGCCGTCTTTCGGTACCCGACGAAGTACCTGCTCCTCTCGAGCATTGCCGTGGCAGTTGCCGCGGCGCTCGGCTACGAGGGAATTCGCCGCGATCGGACAGCGTGCAAGCGGCTGTTCGCGTCCGCGCTCGGTCTCGCCGGTGCCGTGCTCGGATGCTGCCTGCTCGTCGCGATGGCTGGCCGGCCGGGCCTTGTGCGCGGAGCCTGGCTTGCCAATCTGGGCATGGCTGGCGCCGTCGTGGTCGCGATGCTGGGCCTGGTGGCGCTCCAACGCCAGCAGCGTCTTTCGCCCGCTGGCCTGACGGCGATACTGGGTTGCCTGGCGGTCCTGGACCTGGTCCTGTCCACGTGTCACAGCTATCCCCTGGTTCCCGATGCCTTCTTGACCGATCCTCCCCGGGCCTCGCGGTTTCTGAAAAACGCCGCCCCCGGGCAACCTCCCCCTCGCTTCGTGACTCACCTTCCGCCGCATTTCGAGCGCACCCGCGAGCGCACCATGATGGCTCACATGCTCCTCCGGCGAGAGACGCTGGCAGGTCTGCGAGGCTGCGTCATGGGGCTCGACCCGCTCCTGGGCTTCATGTCCGTCCGGATTGCAGGCCAGGCCGCCTATCACGGACTCGTCGAGGAGACCGGCGATGCCACGCTGCAGGATCGCCTCGCCGCAGCCGCGGGCACGCGCTACGTCCTTGCCCTCAATGCGCCCGGCACGAGCTCGACCATTGCTCGTGAAGTGGGGCGACTGGGGCCGATTGTCGTGCAGGAACTGGACCCCGCGCACGTGCTCCCACGCGTGTTCATCGCCGGGCGGGCGTCGCCCGCGCCTCCGGGCAGCCTGGCTGTCTCCGCGACCGGCTTGCTGGCGATGCCGGAGGAAGCCAGTTTCGAGGCAGCCGACTCCTCGGGCGTCCTGGCGCCGAAGAGCGTGCATCGATGCAGGTTGGCGCGCTACGATCGGTGCCGGCTCGAGGTGGAGGTCGAACTGGAGGGCAGCGGATTGCTGGTCGTGTCGGACATCTTCTATCCGGGTTGGAAGGCGCGAGTCGATGGCGTTCCCAGGCCGTTAGTGCCGGTGGCTGGTCTCTTCCGGGGGGTGCAGGTCCGGCAAGGCGACAGGCAAGTCGAGATGAGCTACGAACCGTGGACCTTCCGCGTGGGGCTGGCTGCGAGCGCGCTCGTCCTGCTGGCGATGGGGCTCGCCTCCGTGGGGCCGCTTCGGCGCAGGCTCGACGGACTGCTCGCCTGAAGGGCAGGAGGGCTGGGGCTTGGCCGGAGCGAAAAAGAGCGGCGGTAGCGGGGAGGTCACCCTGGCGCTCGACGTGGGCAACACGCAGACGGTCATCGGGGCTTTCGAGCGCCACACGCTCGTGCTCGACTGGCGAATTTCCACCGACTCCAAGCGCACCGCCGACGAGTACCGCCACTTGCTCCACGGTTTCCTCGCCGACGGAGGCATCCGCCCGGAACGATGCCGCCGCGCGCTCGTCAGCTCGGTGGTCCCGCCTGTGACGCGGGCCCTCGAGGGGCTGTCGAAAGACCTGGAGTTGTTCGTGGTCGACTGGCGCTCTCCGTTTAGCTTCACCAACCGGGCGCGCCAGCCCGAAACGGTCGGCGCCGATCGCCTCGTCAACGCCGAGGCGGCGCTCCGGCTCCACGGCGCGCCGCTGATCGTCGTGGACTCCGGCACGGCCACAACCTTCTGCGCGATCAACGCCGAGCGGGAGTATCTGGGTGGCGCCATCGCTCCGGGCGTATCCGTGGCGGCGGAGGCGCTCTTCGCGCGCGCCTCGCGGCTCGCCAACGTCGATCTGCGACGGCCGGGTCAGGTCATCGGCGATACCACCGAATCGGCGCTGCAGAGCGGCATCATTCTGGGGCATGCCGCCATGATCGACGGGATGGTCGCCATGTTGAGGCAGGAGCTGACGCCCGGGCCCGCCGCGAAGTGCATCGGCACGGGGGGCTGGATGGACGTGCTGGGACCGCTCTGCAAAACCCTCGACGCCATCGAGCCCGACCTGACCCTGTTGGGCCTGCTCTGGGTCTGGGAGAACGCGACGGAGGCCAGGCGCCAATGACTGAAAATCCGCTGGCGATGCGGTAGAATAGGACTGTGCGGAACCCGAGGCCCGACAACCCTGCTACCTCGCCGACGGGCGCCGGAGCGGGTCGCGTGCTGCTGGGAGTCACTGGCGGGATCGCGGCCTACAAGGCCTGCGAGCTCGTGAGGCTTCTGGTCAAGGCAGGCCACGCGGTGCGCGTCGTCATGACGCGGGCTGCCGCCGAGTTCGTCGGGCCGCTTACCTTTGCGACGCTCACGGGGCATCCGGTCGCCCTCGACGCCTTCGGTCCCGAGGGCTGGCGGATGGAGCATCTGGAGCTGGCGCGGTGGGCCGACGCGATGGTCGTGGCGCCTGCGACAGCCGACGTCCTGGCGAAGCTCGCCTCGGGCGCGGCCGACGATCTGCTTTCCACGACGCACCTGGCGTTCGATCGCGAGCTTCTGGTAGCCCCGGCGATGAACGCCACGATGTGGTCCCACCCGGCAGTGGTCGAGAATCGCCGACGGTTGGAGGCACGCGGGGTCGGCTTCGTCGGGCCGCGGGAGGGCGAGACGGCGTGCGGCGAGACCGGGATCGGACCGATGGCGGAGCCCGCCGAGATCGCCGCTCGGGTCGCAGCAACGCTCGCAAGGACGCACGATCTGGCCGGCCGCCAGGTGCTGGTTACGGCCGGGCCACGCTTCCTGTCGAACCCCAGCACGGGCCAGATGGGCATCGAGTTGGCCCGGGAAGCGGCGCGGCGTGGCGCGCGCGTCTGCTTGGTTCACGGTCCTCTGTCCGGCGGTCCTCCGCCGTCGGACATACCCGCAGCGGCCGTGATAAACGCTCAGCAAATGTACGACGCCGTGATGGAACGTGTCGCGAGCGCCGACGTCTTCATCGGCGCTGCGGCCGTGAGCGACTTTCGACCCGTCGCGCCTTCGGCGTCCAAGATCAAGAAGGAAGGGCGGCGGACGTGGACGCTGGAGCTGGAGCGCGCGCCCGACATTCTCGAGGCCGTCGGGCGACAGAGACGGCCGCACCAAGTTGTGGTTGGTTTCGCGCTGGAGACTCGGGACCTGATCCGGAGCGCACGCAAGAAGCTCCAGGAGAAGCGGGCCGACCTGATCGTGGCCAACGGGGCGGGCGAGGGTGAGCGCCCCTTCGGCGACCGGGAGAGCCACGTGTTCCTGGTGGGCGCCCGCGGCGAACCGTCCGAGCTGCCGCTGCAGAGCAAGCGGCTCGTGGCGCAGGCAGTCTTCGACCGGGTGAAGGGTTTGCTGGATGGTTGAGCAGATGGTCGCCACGATGGTGATGGTCTCGGAGCGGGGAGCCGAGCAGAGCTTCCCCCTCGACGGCCCGAAGATCACCGTCGGCCGGGAGGAGGGCTGCAACATCGTGCTGCCGAATGCCTGGGTTTCGCGGCGCCACGCGTGCCTACGAGCCAACGGCGACGGCTGGGTCCTGGTCGACGAGGGCAGCACGCACTTCACCTATCACAACAAGAACGTGCTCAAGGAGCGCCAGGAGCAGAAGCTCACCCACGGCGACCACGTCTGCTTCGGTGGCAAGGTGAACTTCGTGTTCCTGGATCACGAGGACGAGTCGGCGCTGGAGCGCGTCGTCGATTTGCTGAAGCCGAACCAGCCTCCTGGCGCCAAGGACAGTTACGCCAACTTCCTGGCCAAGCAAATGGACAGCGTCTTCAGCTCGCTCAAGGACCGGGGCAGCGATGCCACCCTGGTGGAGCAGTTGAACGATCGAGTCTCGCGCTCCGTGGCGGAGTTGCGCTGTCTCTACGAAGTCGGCAACGCCATCAACGCCGAGACCGAGCTGGACAAGGTGCTCGAGCTGATCCTGACGTACATCATCCCGGCGACCGGCGCCGAGCGCGGGTTCATCATGCTGCTCGACGCGGAAGGCAAGGACCTGCGCACGGTCTTGGCGCGCGATCGCGACCAGGGCCTCTCGAGCGACGAGCTGACGACCTTCTCGAAGTCGATCGCCCGGCGGGCGCTCGAGACGGGCAAGACCATCGTGAGCAAGGACACGGCCTCCGATCCGGACATCAGCTCCAAGTCGATCCTCGACTACCAGATCCGTTCCGCCATCTGTGCGCCGCTGGTTGCGCGCGGAGACCCTCTCGGGACGCTTTACGTCGACGCCAAGGAAAGCCTCAAGGAGTTCGGCACCAAAGACGTCGACTTCTTCACGGCGCTGGCGAACCAGTCGGCGATCGCGGTCTACAACTCGCAGCTGATGCGGGAGCTGCGCGACGCCAACCGCGATCTGATGCGCCGCGTCACGGAGTTGAAGGCGCTGTTCGAAGTGAGCCAGCGGTTGAACATGGGAACGGACCTCAAGGGCGTCTTGGAGACGATCCTGGACAAGTCGATCGAGGTGCTGGGGGCCGAGCGCGGCTCGATCATGCTCTTCGACGAAGGGACCGACATGCTGCGGGTGCGCCTGCTTCGCGGCGACATCCCGGGCGCGGTTGCGGGCGCGGCGCCGCCGGCGGCGTCGGGCGCAATCGGGCTGCGGCGAGGCGAGGGGATCGCCGGCAAGGTCGTGGAGACGGGCCAGGGCATCATCTCCAACAAGGGTTTCGCCGACCCGCTCTTCAAGAAAATGGTGGCCCGTGAGAAGGACATCCGGCAGATCCTCTGTGTCCCGCTGCGCATCCAGGAGAACGTCATCGGCGTCATCAACCTCATCAACAAGAAGTCGAACGAGGACTTCGAGTCCGACGACCTGAGGTTGCTGCAGTCTCTGGCCTCGCAGGCGGCGGTGACGATCGACAACAACCGGCTCTACAACCTGTCGATCTACGACGGTCTGACCGGCGTATTCGTGCATCGCCACTTTCAGCGGGAACTATTGAAATCGTTCGACACCGCGCGACGCTACGGTCGCGACTTTTCGCTCCTGCTCATCGACATCGACCACTTCAAACGATTCAACGACACCTACGGACATCAGGTCGGCGACCTGGTCCTGGCGGAGGTGGCGGCCCTCTTCAAGCGCACAGCCCGCACCTCCGACATCGTGGCGCGCTACGGCGGCGAAGAGTTCGCGATGATCTTGCCGGAGACGAGCATCCAGGGTGCTCGCGCGTTCGCCGAGCGCTTGCGCGCTCTGGTCGAGGCCAACATCATCCAGAGCCGCGGTGGCCCCCTGCACGTCACCATCAGCCTGGGCGTTTCGAGCCTGGCGCAGGGCCAGCCGTCCAACAAGGACGACCTGATCAAGCAGGCCGACGCCGCGCTCTACGACGCCAAGCGCTCCGGCCGCAACCGCGTGGCCTGCGCGGTCACGGAGGACAACGAGGTCGCTACTCGCTCTCCAGACGCTCCATGATCTTGCGCGCTTTCTTGTAGTTCTCGCCCTCGGGGCCATCGCGCTGCATCACCAGCTGGCAGATCTCGCGGCCCAGTCCCTTGCGCTTGGTCTTGCCGCAGAGGAACGCCAGCTTCAACGCCACCGAGACATCGGAGGGCTCGGCCACGTGGGCCATGTAGAACTGCCGGTAGGCCTCGTCGAAGGCTTTCTCCGACAGGTAGAAGTCCCCGAGCACGGCGTGAATATCGGGCTTCAGCCCGATGATCGTGCCGATCGTCTTCATCACGGTGCTGGCGGGAGTCGGATTGGAGCGCTGCAGCTCGCGGAGACCGAACTCGATCATCTCCGACAGGAGCGATAGCTCTTTTTGGAATACGCGCAGGTAGGTGGCCAGCGAACGCTCCACCTCGCCCTTCTTGCGGAAGGCGCGCGCCAGCAGGAACAGCGGGGCAAGGAAATCGCCGGCGCCCTGCTCCATCTGGTTCATCAGGCGCTCCTGCGTTTCGAGGTCGTCGGCGTCGGTTCCGCGCAGCAGGAGGTAACGCGCGAAGGCGTTCTGCCCGTAGAGCGTCGAGAAGAGCCGCAGCCGGTCCCTCACCCCCTCGGGATCGGACAGCTGCAGCATCAGGATCTTCTCGAGCTCCTCCTCCTCGTTGACGCGCTGCGTCACGGTGCCGAGGATCGGCGTCATGTCTGCGGTCTCGATGACGTCCATGAACTCCGCCGAGCTGGTCGGCTCCGGGCCGGAGGGCGGCGCCGGAGACTTCATCGTCCCCGACCCCACCGGGGCGCCCGGGATCTGCAAGCGATCGGTCACCGGTTCCTCGCCGGTGGCTCGCACTGCGGGGTGGACCGACGAGATGGGCGCCACACGCAATCCGTCTCCGCGCTCCAGCACCCGCTTGAAGTAGTCCCGAAGCGCGATCGGCAGCATCGGGTGCGCTCCCAGCTCCACCAGCCGCAGCGAGTCGCCGATCGCTCCCATCACGTAAAGCGCGCTGTCCACGAAAGTCGTCTCGGGGCTGTCCAGCATCTTCTGCAGCTCCGACAACGACTTGGTGTCGCCCAGGTTCCAGAGCGCCAGGATGGTGTTGGCGCGGATCCGGTTGTGCGGATGGCGCAGCATCGGTTTCAGGTACGCCACGACCTCCAAGTTGCCCGAGCGGTTCAGGCCGTCGATGGCGTTGGCCACGACGCGCTCGTCGGGGTCGGAAAGGTACTGGGGAAGGAAGTTGAGCCCCTCGGGGCCGGCCAGTTTGGCCAGCGCGCTGACGATGGCGCTGCGGGTCGTCGGCTCCTTTTCGGTCTTGAACATCGAGGTGAGGAACCCGACCTGTGCCTGCGTGCCCAGGTTGCCGACGATGCTGACGGCGAGCGTGCGGATTTCCGCCTTGTTGTGCTTGGTGACTTTCAGGAAGGTCTCCAGCACCTCTTTGCGGTGGAAGCGCTCCAGCGCCCGAAGCGCGCTCGAGATCACGTCGGTGTCCAGCTCGGTCAGCACCAGCGTCGCCAGCCACTGTGCCGTCTCCTTGTTCTGGATCTGGCTGGCGCAGTAGGCGGCCGCGGCGCGCATGTTCTTGTTGGAGCTGCCGAACATCCGCTTCACCGTGTCGAGCGCCATTTGCTGGTTGAACCGGAAGACGGCCAGCGCCGCGTTGCCTCGCACCCGGTGGTTCTCGTCTCGCAACAGTGGCGGGAACAGGCGCATCGCCCATTCGTAGGCCAGGTTGTAGTTGCCGAGCGCCTCCACGGCGTTGGCCCGGACCCGGTCGTCGGGATCGCCGAGCAGCCGTTTGAGCATGTCTTGGCTCTCGGGGCTTTCCAGCCGGGACAGCGCGATGGCCCCGCTGGAGCGCACCTTCTGGGAGGTTTGCCCCTGCAGCTTGCGCACGATGGAGGGCAGGGCGACAGCCATCTTCAGTCGCGTCATCGCGCCTAGGGCCGCGAGCACCACATCCTCCTCGACGTCGTCCACCATTGGAGCCAATAGCTCTATCGAGGTGTCTTGCGGACGATCGCCCAGGGCCGTCGCCGCCGCCTTGCGTACGGCGGGCGACGAGTCGCCCGCCGCGGCCGCGAGCGCTCCCAGCGGATCGACGGTCTTCAAGCGGCCGAGGTGAGCCAGCGCGGTCGCGCGGTTGGGGTTCTCGGCTTCGATCGCCATCTCCAAAAGGAGCGACTCCGCATGCTGCTCGCTGTACTGCGAGAGCGCCTCGGCCAGCGACCCCAGCGCCGTGCGGCCGCGGGCCAGTTCCTCCAGGGTCGCCAGGGAGCCCGGGTGTCGAAGCAGGCCCAACGCGTCGACGGACTTCTCGACAGGGCCGTGGCGCTTGCCGAGCGCGATGTCGTGAAGGCGGCCGATAGTCGGGTAGAGAATGTCATGCGCGGCGGAGCGCAGCTGCTCCACGTCGTAGCCCTTCAGAAAACTCGACGCGGGCTCCTTGAGCAGCTGCGGATCGTCGAAAAGGGCATAGCCCCCCAGGTTGTGCCGGCGGCCGAACTGACGCTGATTGAAGATCGCCTCGAGGCGGCGCGCTTGCTCGACGACCGTGCGGTCGGCGTCCGAGAGGGCCTGGGCGATCAGGCGTTTGACTTCGTCCTCGGCGACCTGGTCGACGCGCTCCTCGAGCTGCATCAGCGCATAGATGCGCAGCTGCGGGTCCGGGCTGGACAGGAGCTGTCGAAAGTCCATTCGGGCGGGCGGACGGCCTCAGCGGGCCTTCCTGCAGGCGCACTCCTCGACCGTGTTGACGCCGATGAAGAGATAGCCGAGACCGTTGCACTTCTTGCAAGCACGCTGGCGGCTCTTGGCCTGGTCGGACTCGGCCTTGCGGCGGTTGTCCTCGGCGGCGCGGCGTTCGCTTGCGCGGCGGCTCTCGTACTCGTAGATGACGAGGTCGCTCGAATAGATCTCGACCTGACGCTTCTCGAGACTCTGCAAGGCCTCGAGCAGCCCGGTCTCGAGTGCGCCCAGCTCTTCCAGTCGAGTCCGCTCGTCCTTGGTCAGGTCGCGGCCGACGGCCTCGGTGATGCGGGAAGCCGCCCTGGGAGAGAGGGCGGAGCGATGGGCGGCGCCGCTGGGCGGGCGAGCGGGCGTAGGGGGCTGGGCGGGCGGCGATGGCGCGGAAGGCTGGCGCGGAGGGGCCGGCGCCGCGACAGGGGGCCTGGGCGCGGCGGGGGGGCGCGGCGCCGGCTTCGGAGGGGCGATAGGTCCCTCGTCGTCTGCGGCCAGTTCGGCCGCAGCTGCCAGCGCCCCCGTCGAGGATGCGATCGGAGTCTCGCGGCCGGGAGGGGGCTCCGCGATATCTCCGCCGTCCGGCAGGAAGGGCGCCATGACGCGCTGGTTCTCGTCGGTGTTGAGCAGGTAGAAGTTGGCCGGATTGGTCGGGGACTCCGTGTGGAACTGGAGCACCGTGCCGCGTCCGAGGGCGGCCCGCAGCCCGCGAAGGGCGCCGACTTGATCCAGATCGGTTCCGGCGACGATCGCCTCCAGGGGTACCAGCGTCATGGTCCGCTCGAACTGGTAGTTCTTGTGGATCAGGAAGAGCGTGACCTCGAGCTCCTCACGCGAAAGACCGCTCTTCAACAGAGTGTCGAAGAAGAGGTCCGGCACGGCGGTGTAGTTTCCGCGCAGCTCGGGAAAAGTCGGCAAAGTGGCCATGTCTGCCCGGGAATATAAGCTGCGTGCCGGGACATGTCAAACCGGGGGGGAGGGGGGCGTGTACTCAGGAGACACAGGGAAATCGATGCGACGATTTGAGATCGGTTTCAAGTTCCCGATCCCAGATCTCCAATCCGGTAGTCTCGCGTGGTTCGCGCCCTTTCTCCCTCAGATCTGATCGTCGGGCACGTACTGGCGGGCAGAGGAGGTGGCTCGCGGGCGGGCGGGGACTGCGGGGCCGACGGGGGACTCCGACGCGGCGGGTTCGCTCTCCAGGATGTGATCCGGATCGGGGTCGGGCATCGGAATGCGACTCGCGGCCGGGATTTCGGCGGAACCGCCGGTGTGCTCGACGCGTGCCAGCCGGTGCTCGAAGTCGACCACGAATTCCTTGATGATGCCACGCAGGTCGTTGAGGTTGGCCCTGGTGAGGCCCTGTCCGCCTTCCGCAGCCGGAGGGTTCTTCTCGATGCGCGCCACCTTGACCAGCAGCTTGGCGAGCACCTCGGCGTAGACCTTGATCCTCTTCTGGCCTTCGGCGATCTGGTTCGATTGAGCGGTCAGCCTGTTCGACATCGAGTCGAGCTTCTGCTCCTGCTCTTTGGCCTTGCCGGCGACCGCGTCGATCTTCTGGTTGGCGTCGAAGACTTGCTTGACCAAGGCGCCGTTGGTCGGCGCGTGGGCATTGTCTTCCACCTTCTTGGCCAGATCGTCGAGGCGGGCTTTCACGGCCGTCATGTCGGCGCCGATGCTATCGAGGTCGGCGCGGAACTCGCGAGTGAGCTTCTCCAACAGCTCGAACTTCTCGGTGGGGAGCTTGGACGCGCCGCCGGCGGCATCGAGCTTTTCGATGATACGGGAGAGCAGGATGGCCATTTCGAAGCGGGTGACCGGCTTCTGGCCATTGGGTCCCTGGGCCAGGGGAATGCTGGACTTGCCGCCGCTGAGTTCTTGTATGGCAGGGTAAGCCCAGTGATCGCTCGGCACTGGCTGCATCAAGCTGGCGCTTTGCGGATCCGCCGCTGTTGGGGCGCTGCCCGGACGCGAGGCGCTCGAAATGACGAGCGCGACAAACGCCGCGGCCAGCACTAGCGTCAGGCGATTACGCATCAGCATCCTCCTTCGAAGGACTTGTTCATCGATACACTTATCGGCGGAGCGACAGGGAAAATGAGTCGTAGCCTCTGGTATTGTGGGCCTTCGGGATGAAGAAGTACGAAATCCTGGAAAAGCTCGGCCAGGGCGGCATGGGGGTCGTCTACAAGGCGTTTCAGAAGAACCTGAACCGCGAAGTCGCCATCAAGATCCTCCCCAAGGCCTACAGCGAAAACCCGGAGGTGAAGCGCCGTTTCGTCAGCGAAATGCAGATCTGTGGCGGTCTGGTGCACCCCAACATCATCCGCATTTACGACAACGGCGAGCAGGAGGGGACGCTCTATTACGTGATGGAGTACATCCAGGGGACAACTCTTCTGGAGCTGGTGCAGAGCAAAGGGGCAATGGCCGTGGAGCAGGCACTGAAGGTGACCAGCGACCTGCTGGAAGCGATGAAGTACTACCACCCGATGGGGCTCGTGCACCGCGACATCAAGCCGGCCAACATCATGGTCAAGCCGGTGACCAACGAGGCCGTGTTGATGGACTTCGGACTCGTGAAGGCGCTTTACGCCAGCGGTATCACGATCCAGGGCCGGCTGGTCGGCACGCCTCGCTACATGTCCCCGGAGATGTTGCGCGGCGGCGCCATCGACGGCCGCAGCGACATCTTCCAGCTGGGGCTGGTGCTCTACGAGATGGTCACGGGGGTGCCGGCCTTCCGCGGCAAAGACCGCCAGGAGGTGACTCGCAAGCTGTTGGAGGAGGAGCCCGAGAGACCCTCGCAGCTCAATCCGCTGCTGGACCTTTCGATGGAGCACCTGCTGGCCAACGCGATCGACAAGAACATCGACAGCCGCTACCAAAGCGCAGACGAGATGCTGGACGACCTTCAGATCGTCCGGGACGGGGGACGCATCGCAAGACGGGCCGGCGCCAGGCCCATCAAGGCGCTGTCGGCCTCCAAGGAGATGCCCGACGCGACGGCATCCGACTCGTCGACGGACGGGGAACCGGTGTCCGGCGTCTCCGGGCCGCAACGCGCCTCGCGCTCCACGGTGGCGATCGAGCCGGCAGGATCGGACCTGGCTGCGACGCTCGGCAAAGTGCTCTTCGGGTTCCTGGCGACGCTGGTGTTGGCCGTGGCGGCGCTGATGTGGCCCGGGATGCGGCCGTCGTACTCGGCCAAGGACGTGGCGTGCGAGCCCGACTTGAGGTCTGCCCGCATCCGATGGCAGAGCGATACTCCCTACTCGACCCGGCTGGAGTATGGGGAGAGTGAATCGCTCCTCCAAGTCTACGAGCCCTCCGAGGACAACCCGCCCCGGACGACGCACTCGGCGACTCTGAAAGGGCTGCAGGAGGGGACGGAGTACGTCTACCGGCTGCTCTACCCGGACCGCCAGCACTCGGCCCTCTACACTTTCCAGACCCAGTCCGTCACCTTCACGGCGGCTTCGGTGAGGCGCACCGGGCTAGACGGCGTCGAGGTGCGGGCGCAGACCTCCGCCGACGTGCGGACCCGGCTGGAGTTCAAGCGCGGCGACGAGGAAGGGGTCCAGGAGGGACCGAAGCCGTCGTCCAGGAACCACCGGTTCGCTCTGGACAAGCTGGGACTGGATCGACCAGTCAAAGTGCGCGTCGTGGCCGTGAGCGACGGCGGCGCGGAGAAGCCGGGAGACTGGCTGGAGGTGCCGGCTCCGATTGCGCTTTCGCGCGTGCTGGCCGAGGGGGCCCGGAAGTTCCCTGCGAAGGACTGGATCGAGCGGTGCGAGAAGATGCTGGCCGCCAAGGTCTCGCCTCAGCAGGTGGCCCAGCAACTGGAGGAGAGCTGGAAACGAGATCCGTTGCCGCGCTTGATGCGCACGTTCCAGGAGATCGGTCCGGCCTTCATGGAGAGCCGCGACG
>JACQFU010000103.1 GCA_016199905.1 Candidatus Wallbacteria bacterium | reverse complement strand
GGCCGCGGCTCGCCGGCCTCCGCGCCGCCACGACTCGATGAAGAAGAGCGGCGCCATCACCACCACGTAGACTTTGACGAGCAGGGCCCAGCCGGCGGCGGCGCCTGCGAAGGCTGCGCACTCCAGGCGCCGGGTCTGCTCCAGGCGGAGCAACTCGTGATAGGTCAGCAGGAAGAAGAAGGTCACCTGAGGTTCCGTGAAGTCCCGGGCGGCGTAGGGCCAGAACATGGTCGCGGTGCCGCACGCCGCGGCCAGCGCGAAACCCGTGGAGGCGCGAAAGCCGAGGCGCCCGACGACGAGGAACAGAAGGACGATCGAGCCGGCGGAGAAGGGGACGTTCCAAAACGAGAAGGGAAGCCGGGAGAGCAGGCCGGTGGGTTCGGCCCCGCCGGGCAACGCTGTCGCCAGGGCATCTCCGGCCGCGGCGGGCGCCAGGCCCGTCAGGACGGCACCCAGTCCGTACTGTCCGTAAAACTTCCGATCGGCGGAGAAGGAGCCTCCGTAGGCGCGATCGAAGGGGATGGCGAAACCGCGGCCGGCGAGCAGCGATCGATCCGTTGCGAGCACGGTCTGAGCGTCCCCCGTGTAGAGATGCCCTCCGGCGAACAGGCCATAGAAGCCCAGAAAGGTTGCCAGGAGCCACGGAACCGGCCGCGACGCAGTGGGGGCGACAAGCTTCAAGAGACGCCACCTGACGGGCGGCGATCGTCGGGGCGAGCGCCGCGCAGGGGGACGAAGACGCAGCTCGTGAGGATCTCGTTGGTGAAACGGTGGCCGCGCCTCCGGATGCGCATCAGCTGCTGCAGGCCGGGCTCTCCGACCGGGATGACCAAGTGGGCGCCCTCGTTCAGCAGGTCGCAGAGGCTCGACGGCACCTCAGGGGCGGCGGCAGCGACGACGATCCCGTCGAAGCGGCTTCGAAGGAAGCCTGGATGCGAGCCGTCTCCGATGACGCAGTGCGCGTCGGTGTAATGCAGATGGCGCAGGATCGCGCCCGCCCGCGCAGCCAGGTGGGGAAAGAGCTCGACCGTGATGACGCTGGCCCCCAGCTGGGCCAGGACGGCGCACTGGTAGCCTGAGCCGGTTCCGATGTCGAGGAGCCGACGGCCCGGGCCGGCAAGGACCGCATCGCTCATCAACGCCACGATGTACGGCTGGGAGATGGTCTGGTCGCAGCCGATCGGGAGCGGGTGGTCCTCGTAGGCCTGCTCGATGAGCTCGGGTGGGACGAACAGATGACGAGGAACGCGCCTCATGGCCCCCAGGATGAGAAGGGGCCAGAGGCCCCTGGACCCCGTTTGCGGGACCGTCTCTCGCTCGTACTCGCAGGCTGGATGAACAGTCACAGGCTTCTCGGCCCAATGGGAGTGCAGAGGGCTTGGGCCCTCTGCCGGGGAGCGGGGTAGAGCCCCGCCACAACTCTTTTCCTACTAACTCATGGGCATTGACCTTAGCACAGCGGCGGTAGGGGCGGCAGCGGAGTGCCGGTCTTGGGAACGTTCTTCCAGTTACGTGCGCCGCGCAAAAAGTAATGGCGGCATCAACCAATCCGCGGTGTCGCGCAAGGTTACGTGCCACAAATGGATACACCCATTCTTGCGGCACGATGGTCCTCCTGGATAGGGTTCTCTGGGGATTGTAACAATTGGTTGTGCGTTATCGATTGATACAAACTCCATCTCCCGGAACCGCTCGCACGGATGGCCGCCGAGACCTCACTTCGCACAGGAGCGGCATTGCACCGCTTGGCCGCAGAATTGCTTTGTTCGCAAATGGCATCGTTTGAGCCCCAATCAAAGGGCGGCCAGCGGACCTGCCAACTACCTGCAACTTCCGGAAAGGAGAACGTTTTCATGCTCAAGGCCCGAAAACCCCAAGGCTTTACTATCATCGAGCTGCTCATCGTGGTCATCGTCATCGGCATCCTCGCGGCGGCCGGACTGGCCAAGTACCAGAACTTCGCGGAGACCTCCCGGCGCAAGACCTGTCTCGGGCAGCTCAAGGCGCTGGAGACCGGCATGGCCGTCTGGGAGACCAACAACCAGTCGTTCGCCGAGAACTCGAAGTGCGCCTGGGGCTATACCCCGCGAACGGGCCGGCTGACCGACATCGTCCTCACTCCCACGGTTCTCAACGCCAACACCAGCGGCACGGTGACCAACATCGCCGATACCCAGGGGACTGTCGGCGGGCCCCAGGGGTTCTACAACAACGCCAACAGCGGCCCTCTGAACAGCGTCATCCGCGATGACAACATCCGGGTGTGCCCGGCGGCCCTGTCCCGCTACTACGGCGGCGAGAAGCAGAACGTGCCCGACGACTACATGGACACCACCGGCGGCGGCGTGAGTCCGGCCCACAGCGGCGTCGCTGTCGGTCTGGGCGGCCGCTACGGAATGTGCACCGCGGGCCGCGGCAGCTTGACAAATCCCATCACCAACGGCGGCTTCCCCGCGGGCTGGATCCACGGCACGAGCGCGGGCAACACGGTGAACACCAACCAGCCTTGCCCCCAAACTCCCTTCAAGGTCGCCCTCTGCCTCTGCTACGGCACGTTCGGCACGACGACCAGCACCACCGGCACGCCCGGCACTGTCCAGACCAATCAGGGCGGCCCAGTCGGACCCGACGGCTCGTCATTGAACCGCCACAGCTCTCGCTGGTAGTCCCCCTCCGTTTTCAAACATCCACCCCCTGTATTGCCCCGCGGCGTGAAGGCTCACGCCGCGGTTTTTCTGCTTGGGACCCGGGACCGCCCTACAGCGTCACCGGCAGCCTGCCGCCGGCACCGCCCGTGCCGAGGAGCACGCCGGCGGCGACCGTGAGGACGCCAGGACGGAAGCCGAGCGTCGCCAACGCCGCGTCGCCTGCACGGGCCAGCCGCAGGTCGTAGGGGTTCCTGAGCGCCACGAGCACGAAGCCGCCGGCGGCGTCCCGCACCGCCTCCAGCAGCGCAGTTTGCTCCGGATCGACGTGAGCGTTGTAGGAGAAGAAAACGGCGAGCCCACACTCGCGCGCCATCTCCCGGGCTTGCTCCAGGGGGGCAGGCTTCTTTGGCGTGTAGCGAAGACTTCGCAGGTCCCCCAGCGCGGCGGCCAGCGTCGCCAGCAGCGCCGGGTCGCCCCCGGAACGCTCCTCTACCGGGCTCAGTTCGGCCAGCGCCGGGAAAACCGCGAGCCCACGGCGGCCGGCGGCCAGCGGCAACAGACCCGGGGGGTTCCGCACCAAACAGACCGAATCGCTCCACAGACTCTGGGTCTGGTCACGGTGGCGCTCCACCAGCTCCTCCAGGTTGTCCCGCGGGGCGCGCCGCCTCTCCTCGTGCTTCCTCTGCAGCGCCTCCACGCGCGCCACCGACTCGTCGAGCCGCGACTCGGCGATCTCGCCCGACAGCACGGCGTCCTCCATCAGGCGCAGCGCAGCAAGCTGCTTGGCCGCGTCGTGACAGACCAGCAGCAGATCGGCGCCGGCCAGAAAAGAAGACTTGATGGCTCTCTCGAATCCGAAATGATCCCGGATGGCGCCCATCTCCAGGTCGTCGGTGATGAGCGGCCCCCGAAAGCCCATCTCTTCGCGCAGCAACTCCGTCATCATCCGCCGCGACAGCGTCCCCGGGACCTCGTCGCCGAAGGCCCCGTATACCGTGTGACTGCCCATGACGCAGTCGACGCCGAGCCGAATGGCCTGCGCGAACGGAGGGAAATCGAGCCGCCGCAGCTCGCTCTCGCTGCGCGTGATCAACGGAAGATCGAAGTGGGCGTCCAGCGAGGCCGAGCCCTTGCCCGGAAAGTGTTTGGCTGTCGCCGACACGCCCGTCGACTGCAGGCCCTCGAGGTACTGCAACGCGAAGCGCCCGACGGCCTCGGGCGTCTCGCCGAAGCTGCGTAGGCCGATGCCCGGGTTGTCGGGATTGGAATTGACGTCGAAGACGGGCGCCAGGTTGATGTCGATGCCCAGCGCGGCCAGCTCCAGTCCGGCGATTCTCCCGGCGGCCCGCGCGCGCGCCGGGTCGCCCGTCGCCGCCAACCCCATTGCGGACGGCAGCTGGCTCACGCCGCTGGCGAGCCTCAGCACCGGACCGCCTTCGTGATCGATGGCGATCGCCAGCGGCGAGGTGGCCAGCG
>JACQFU010000102.1 GCA_016199905.1 Candidatus Wallbacteria bacterium | reverse complement strand
CAAGATCCGGCCGCGCTGGCGAAGATCCGCCAGGAGATGGCCGGCAAGTACGACGAGGACTACTACCGGCGCGTGCTGATCGCCTGGGCGCAGGACCACCCGGAATTCGAAGGACGGTACCTGGCCGACCTGGCGGCCGAAGCGCGAACGGACCCGGCGTCGATGGCCGTGCGTGTCCTGCTCGCCACGCGCGGCGCCTGCGAGTGCGTCTTCTTCGTGCTCTCCGACGAGAACATGAAACGCGTGCTCTCCCGCCACTACGTGATGGTCGCCTCCGACGCCGAAGCGCGCGCGACCGAGGGCCCGGCCTCCGCCGGCAAGCCGCACCCGCGGGCCTACGGCACCTTCTCGCGTGCGCTGGGCAGGTTGTCTCGAGACGAAGGGCTATTCCCGCTCGAGGAGGCCGTCCGACGGATGACGTCGCTGCCGGCTTCGCAGCTCGGCTTCCACGACCGAGGCCGCGTCGCCCCGGGGTTCGCGGCCGACCTGGCGGTGTTCGATCCCGTCGCCGTGCGGGACCGCGCCACCTACCTGGAGCCTCACCGTTACTCGGACGGGTTCCGACATATAATGGTGAACGGGCATTTCGTTCTCTTCGACGGCCGCGTCACCGACCGGCTGCCGGGCCGCATCCTGGGCCTGGGGCAGCGGGCGGTCGCCGGGGATGCCCCGATTTCCGACCGCTGAGGCCGCCATGCCACGAAGTCCGATCATCGGCTGCACCGTCAACATCCTCTACGGATACGAGCCCAAGTGCCCGTCGCCGGCCGGTTGCTACTACCTCAACATGCGCTACGTGCGCGCCGTCGAGGCCGCCGGCGGAGTGCCGCTCGCGCTCATCTGCACCGAGGACACGGCCGCCATCGACCACATCCTGGGCGGCATCGACGGCCTGATGCTGACAGGCGGGCGCGACATGGACCCGAGCCACTTCGGCGAGGAGCCCCACCCGAAGGCTGAGGCCATCTCCAAGGAGCGCACGCAGTTCGAGATCGAACTGGCCCGGCGCGCGCGCAAGCGGCGGGTACCGACCTTCGGCATCTGCCTGGGGATGCAGACGATCAACGTGGCGATGGGCGGCGACCTCTATCAGGACATCCCGAGCCAGTACGAAACGGACCTCGACCACCGTCAGGACAGGAACGGCCGGGGGGCCCTGGCCCACGCCGTCACGATCACGGGCGGCACGAAGCTCCACGGGATGCTGGGCCGCGAAGAGGTGATGGTGAACAGCATCCACCATCAGGCCGTGCGCCGCATCGGCGAGGGGCTGCGCGTTTGCGCCGTGAGCCCCGACGGGATCGTGGAAGGGCTGGAAGGCGAAGACGACCCGTTCCTGGTGAGCGTGCAGTGGCACCCCGAAGAGCTGGCGGAGGTCGAAGAGCACCGGAGCCTTTTCCGGGCCTTCGTGAAAGCGGCTCGGCGGTAGGGAACCCCTACCACCCCTTCGGTTTGAGGCGAACCTCCGGCATGACGACCGTCGCGAACGGTTTCTCCGCCTTCACCTCCAGAGAGGCGCTCGTGTAGCCGGGGCAGGTGACGAGCACCTCGTGGCGGCGGCGGCGAACGGGCACTGCGGGGAAAGTGAATCGACCCTCCGAGTCGGTTCGAACGGATCGGTTCAGCTCGGGAAGGGAAACCTCGGCCCCCTGAACGGGCTTTCCGGTGACCTCGTCCTTGACGGCGCCGGAGACGTCCGCTACAGGACCCGTTGGAGCTTTTGGCTCCTGGGAGGACGCGGCAGCGGGCGCCGCCGCGGGCGCGGGCTTCACGGGCACCGGAGGGATCGCGGGCGCCGTCGAGGTGGCCGGGGCGGGCACCTCGGGAATGCGCACCTCCGGCGCCCGCTCGTGAATCGCCGCCCAGAGCGACAGCAGCGCCGGCACGAGCGCGACGGCGCAGAGCCGGCCGCTCAGAGCTTGGTGCCGCATTCGGCGCAAAACTTCTTCCCGGGAGCGATGGCGGCGTTGCAGCTCGGACAGCTGGTCACCAGCTTGCCTCCGCATTCGGCGCAGAACTTCGAGCTCGCCGGGATCGGTTTGTGACAGGACGGGCAGTCGATCGTCTCGGCCTGTATCGCAATCGGGCCGCCGCATTCGGAGCAGAACTTCTTGCCGGCGGAGTTGGGGGCCTTGCACTTCGGGCAGAGCACCTGCGGCTGTTGCGCGGCCTGCGACTGAGGCGAGAGGCCCTGGTGCAACGTGCTGCCGATGCTGGCACCTATTCCCATGCCGATTCCGGCGCCGAGAGTCGGGTTGCCGCTCTTGGCGAAATCCGACATCGATTCTGCAGCCTTGAACTGCATGTACTGGCCCACGTCGCCTACCGCGGCCATGCTGGAGCGCTGGTCGATCATCTTCTGGACTTCTTCGGGCGGGGTGATGGCGCCGATCACGAAGTCGCGGATCTCGAGCCCGTACTTCGAGAACTGATCCTCGACGCTCGCCTTCATCGCGCTGGCGATCTCGTTGTAGAGCTGGGGCAGATCGAAGATCGTCTTCAGGTTCTCGCCGAGGAAGTCGTTCAAGCGCTGGACGATCGCGTCGCGGAAGTAGCCTTCGAAATCGAAGAGCATGTACTGGCCCTGCTGGCCGACAAGCTCGTTCAAGAAGATCTGCGGCTCGACGACCTTCAAGTTGTACTTGCCGAAGGCCCGCAACCGGACCATCTTCAGCTCCGTATCGCGGAAAGCGATCGGCTCCTTGGTCCCCCACTTCAGGTCGGTGAAGACCTTCTGGTTCACATAGTAGACGCTGGCCTTGAAAGGGCTGTTGAAGCCGTAGGGCAGCGAGAGAAGCTTCGTGAGGATGGGAACATAGCTCTCCACGGCATCCAACGCCGCCTGGATCGCCGGCCTCAGGTCGTCGCCCGCGGCCACACGGGAAAGCTCCGTCAGCTTCTGCTCGACGATCGCAGCCAGCGCGTCGAGCGCCCGATCGGCGTCTTGCAATTTCTCCAGTTGCTCCGGGCCGATCTGGTTGGAATCGAAAAACCCGCTGTAGCCGCGCTCGGCGTAGGTCACCTTCGAGATGACACGCTCCAGCCGGTCGCTGACCCGGTCGAGTTGTTCGATCCCGAGCAGCTTGCCGGCTGCAATGAGCGTGCGCTTCATCTCGCCGACGGACTTCTTGGCCAGCGCCAGCCGCGCAGCCAGGTGGTCCCGGCACGCCTTGTCGGAATCCCGCCGGTTCTCCCGCGCCAGGTACCCCTTGAACCCGGGGATCTGCACGAGGATCGAGTCGAGATATCCGCGCCCTTTGTCGTTTTCCGCCATCCATCCCTCCGGGAGCCGCGTCCCGGCCAGCATAGCACCCGCCAGGATCGGGGTGTCAGAGGGAGATCGCGACAAGGGAACTACCGATTCGTCGGAACGAGAGTGCGTGGGGTGGGCCGGAGGCTTGGGATGCGCTGGAC
>JACQFU010000101.1 GCA_016199905.1 Candidatus Wallbacteria bacterium | reverse complement strand
GGTCCTGGCCTACCCGTCCTATCGCCCGGGCGGCATCGCCGCCTATCCCGTACTGGTCAAGGACACGCAGATCAGCGGCAAACTGGCGGAGATCGTCCGGCGGCGCCTGGGCCTCCCGAAGGACAAGTTCTGGCCGAACTGGTGACCGGCCCCTTCGACCGGCAGGCCCATTTCCCGGAGACGCGGCGACGTCCGCGCCTGCACTCGTTTCAAGGAGGTCGCATCATGTCAGGCTTCATCCGTACCACAGCGCTCGTTCTGGCCGCGCTGGCTCTCGTCGTTTCCCAGCCCGCGGCGGTCGCCCAGCAGGAGGACGTGATCGAGGGGCAGACCGCCATCCACGCGCCCAACATTCCCCCGTCCGACTACTACTTGCCCCGCAACCGGCTGATCGAGATCGAGCTGCTCGAGCCCATCGACACCCAGACCGCCAAGCGGAACCAGGTCTTCCACTATCGAGTCCCGCAAGACATCAAGGGCGACGGCGGCACCGTCATCCGCCACGGCACCGAGGGGCAAGGCTTCGTGCTCGAGTCGCGCAAGGGAACCAAGCGCGACACGGCCCGCCTGCACCTCAACTTCGGCGAGGTCCCGTCCGTAGAAGGGCGCCCCGTCAAGCTCGGCTTCTCCGAGGCGGCGCGCAAGGCCAACGAGACCCTCGCGGGCTTGACGCCCGTCATCGGCGGCTACTTCGAGGCCGCGGAGGGCAAGCGCGCCCGGCTCGCCGCGGGCACGCGCCTGCTCGCCTCGGTGGAATTCCCGTACGGCACCCGCCGCATCAAAGCCGGCGAGGACGGCGCCAAGTACCGCCTCTTCTCCGACGAGCCCGTGCAGCAGCGATAGCGCCAAGAAAACCTCATGACCAACACGAAGCCCGAAGCGATCCGGCCGGCCGGCGCCCTCCTGGCCGTCGACATGCCCTGGGACCGCTCCACCGAGCGGACCATCAACGGCCTCCTCGAAAAGCACGGAAAAGCTCTCCTGGAGCTGAAGAAGCGCGCAGGCAAGACGACCTACGAGGAGAGCGTCCTGGCTTTCGACGCCGTCCTGGGCGAACTGGACGAGATCGCGGCGCGCAGCTCCTGGGCCTTCAACACCAACCCGGCCAAGCCCGCCCGCGACAAGGCCGAGCAAACCTCGCAGCTGATGTCGAAGCTGTGGAGCCGGCTCTTTACCATCCGCCTGCCCTACGACGTCATCAAAGACGTCTCCAAGCGCCTCGGCCCCATCCTGCCGTGGGACCGTGTTAACTACCTGAAGGACCTTTTGAGGGGTTTCGAACAGAACGGCGTTCACCTGCCGGAAGACCGCAAGCGCCGCATCTACGCGATCGACAGCGAGCTGGCCGAGATCGGCACCCGCTTCTCCAAGGCCCTCAAGGACCGGGAAGTGCTGGTGGAGCTGACGGCCGAGCAGGCCGCGCCCTACGAAGCGCGCTCGCTGCGCAAGGGCCCCAAGTCCGGGAAGCCGAACCTGGTGCTGCGACAGGACACCTTCAACGAGACGCTGCGGTCCCACCCCGACGCCCGCGTCCGCAAGCTGGTCTACGACAAGTACTTCCGCGCCACGGGGGACTTGGCCGGCGACCTGGATCGGCTGCGGCAGCTTCGGCGGGAGCGCTCGCGCCTCGTCGCCAACACCAGCTACGTCGCCCTGGAAGCGCAGAACGAGGGCTTCACTCCCGATGAGGTCCGCAACAGCCTGGACGAGCTGGTCGCCCGCACCACGCGCCGCTTCCGCGAGAGCATGACCGACTACCGCCAGTTGAACGGCGGCGAGCGCATCTATACCTGGGACCTGCTCTACCTGGAGGAGCACGCGCCGACCGAGGGCCTCGACCCGCAGATCCTGCAGGAGTACCTCTCCGGCCCGCGGACCGTGGCCGTGTTGCTGGAGCTGTCCACCCAGCTCTACGGGCTCACTTTCAAGGCCGAGGCAGGCGACGCCAAGCACCGCGTCGAGCGCTACACGGTCTTCGGGCCCACGGGAAAAAAGGTCGGCGCCGTGGCCTTCGATCTCTACCCGCGTCCCGAGAAGTTCAGCCACGCCGCCTGCTGGACGCTGCGCGGCCGCGCCAGCGCCTATCCCTCGCGCACCGCGGACATGGGCCTGGTCTGCAACTTCAAGGAGCGGTCGCTGCCGGGCGATGCCAAGGGGCTGATGTGGGAGGACGTGAACACCTGCTTCCACGAGTACGGGCACGTGCTCCACGGTTTGCTCATCAACGCCGAACCCCTGGGCTGTCACAGCGTCCCGCGCTCGCTCGTGGAGGTGCCCTCGCAGGTCTTCGAGAACTGGGCCTACGACCCGGCCGTCCTCGACCGGCTCGCCCGCCACTACAAGACGGGCGCGCCCCTGACCGACGAGCTCAAGCACCTCGTCTACCGAAAGCACCAGCGCTTCGCCGCGCGCCACCTTCGGACTCAAATACTCTACGCACTCTTCGACCTAGAGTTCCACGAGCACACCGATCAGGACCCGCAGAAGATCTGGGAGCGCCTGGCCGCGACCATCTTCGGCGCCGGCTTCTACCCGGCGGGGCTCCCCTGGTTCACCCGGTTCGGCCACCTCGACGGCTACGGCGCCAAGTACTGGGGCTACAAGTTCGCCGACCTCGGCAAGTCCCAGCTCTACTGGTACGTCGTGCACCACTACCCCGACCTGCTCTCTCGCACGATCGGCCACCGCATGGTCGACGAGCTGCTGCGGTTCGGCGGCTTGAAGAAGCTCAATCAGGTCGCGCTCGACTTCACCGGCATCCCGCTCACGGGCCTTCCGTACATCCTCGAGACGCTCTTCGAGTACCCCCGCCTGCGCGCCACCATCGAAGCCAACCGCCACCTGCCCTACCAGGATGAGCTGGAGGCCGCGTTCCTCGCGCTGGCCGGAAAGCCGGGCTCCGTGAAGCCCGATCGGCGCAAGAAGCCGCGAGCTTGAGCCGGCCCGCGGGCCGAGCCTCCGGGACCTCAACCGTTTCGACGACGGCGGTCGGTTTCGGCGGAGGCTACGGACGACCGCGGTTCAGGTGTTCGTAGGGCGGAATCGTAAGCAAGCGGGAGTCCTCGACGGCCGCGCCGACCGTGAAGTGATAGAGCGTCTGGAACCGGTCGGTGCGAAGGCCCATCGACTGATGGAAGGCGTCGTCGAAGAAGCAGCCGATGCCCGTGCCGCGCAAGCCGGCCGCCTCGGCTTCGAGGTAGAGGGCCTGACCCAATACGCCCGACTCCCAGAAGAGGCGGCGCCACCACCAGCCGCCTCGCGCGCGAATCGAGTCGCCGAAGTCGGCGAGCATCCCCAGGCTGAACGCGCCGTCGGCGGCGATCTCCTGGTGGCAGCTCACTATCTGGGCGGTTTCGCGGGTGTCGCCCGAGACGAGCCGGTAGAGGCGCAGATGCGAGGGGCACGAGGCGGGGCGTTCCCAGGCGAAGTCCGGCCGGCACTCGGCGACGAGGCGATCGTGAACGGCTTCGTCGCGCTCGAAGGCATACAGACCCGGCTCCAGGCCGCTCACGCGGTGTACGAAGATTCCGCAATGCAGGTGCGGTCTCCAGGGCAGGACGTCCCACGGAGGGATGCCCCCGCGCGGCAGCAGCCGATCGAGAATCGCGAAGAAGGCGGACGCCTCGAGCCCGGTCTGACCGTCGAGCGACTGCGCGCTGCGGCGCTGGCGGATGAGCCGGGTCGCAGGCAGGCGGCTCGTCGAGCGCATCGGGGGGAGCGCTGCGCCGGCGAGGGCCGCCGTCCGGGACTCGTAGGGCCGCGCGGCGGCGCTGGCGGCAGCCTCGATGACTTCCCAATCGACGTGAACGGGGCTGAGCGCGTTGGCTTCGCCTTGCCATCGGCCCTGGGTCGCCAGCAGCCTCGCCAGGCCGGGCGCCGAAAGCGTCCAGGCCTGCACCCCGGGCTGGACGGCGGCGGCATCCGGACAGACCAGTACCGCCGTATCCGGATGTTCGCGGTCGAGCGGCTGGACCCCTTTGTAGTCGGTGGAGCGATCGAGTCCCAGGACGGTTGCCAGCAGTCCGTCGCCCACCTCGTCGGCGAGCATCGCCGACCAGCCGAGACAGGCCGCGGCGTAGCGCACGGCGGCGGCGGCGTGCCCCGCGTCGTGCTGGCAGTATCGGTAGGCCCGCTCTCCGTACTTCCAGCTCTCGCGCCAGTGGATGGAGGAGAATCCCACGACGAATGAGCCTTGGGGGAGAGCCGACCGGAGTGCCTCGGCAAGCGCTTCCTCCGCCTGGCACCGCTGCTCGAGCGTGTGGTCGCGGCTGACGTAGTGATAGACACCGGCCGGCAGACCCGGGATGCCGCCAGTCACCACGTAGCCCTCTGTCGGATGCAGGTTCCCGCTCGAGGGGTTGCATCGAAGCGCCCACCGTTGGCCGCGGAGCTCTTTCCAGGCCGATAGCCCGAGCGACAGCTCCAGCAAGGCGGAGAGGCTAGACAGTTCCACGGGACGCGGCGCGATGGCACCCGCCGCGTGCAGCTCGTCGAGGGCGGCGGGCAACTCGCCGGCAAGCAACGGCAGCTCCACGAGAGTTGCGCCGCGATAGGTGCGAAACGGATCGGGTTGGCAGGACCAGTCGAGGTATCCCGGGCCCTCCGCGTAACGGCTCAGGTGGTGCTTGGTGCGCTCGTGATAGGCAAGAACGACGTCGACGGGCTTCACGGGACCCACGCTAGCGCATCACGGGGGGGCTGTTGCAGGACGCTGCCGATCGGCGTAATCCGACGAGATCGGCGTACCTTCACGGACGGTGGAGAGCCGCACCGCTTGACCCAGAGCGCGGTTTCCCTCAACATGCCGTACTGACCACTCGCTACTCGCACCTGTCCTCATGCCTCGCAACCGACCCCTCGAGGTGATCGTCGCCCGCAGCGCCGGAACTTGCTTCGGCGTCGAGGCGGCCATCGACATGGCCGAGCGCGAGAAGAAGCCGATCCTGGGCCCGCTCGTCCACAACCCGCTCGTCGTGGCCAACCTCGCTGCGGCCGGCATCCCGATCCTGGAGCGCTACCAGGACCTCGACACCCTGGCCGGCCAGGTCGAGGAGGTCGTCATCACCGCTCACGGCTATCCGAAGCAGCTCAAGGCAGCGCTCCAGGAGCGCGGGATCACCTACCACGACGCCACCTGCCCGGTGCTGCTCAAGTGGGTCTACTCCAAGATCGAGCGGTTCGAAGAGATGGGCTACACCATCCTGCTCGTCGGAAACCCCAACCACGCCGAGATCATCGCCAGCCGCTCCTACGGCACCCACATCCACGTGATCTACTCCGAGGACGATTGCGACGCGCTCCCGCCAATCTCGGGCCCCACCGTGGCGCTCTGCCAGACGACGATCGCCCGCGAAAAGTTCGAGCGCCTCGTCGACTACTTGCGCGAGCACCGCTTCTCGGATCTCAAGGCCGTCGACACGCGCTGCAAGCCCGTGAAGAGTCAGCAGGAGGCTGTCGAGAACCTGGCCCAGTGGGTGGATGCGATGCTCATCGTCGGAGGCTTCGAGTCCTCCAATACCACCAACCTCGCGCGCATCTCCGAGCGCTATCTGCCGCACCGCACCTATCACATCGACTCCGCGGCCTCCATCGATCCGGCCTGGTTCGAGCGCGTCAACAACCTGGGCATCGGCGCCGGCACCTCCACACCACAGCATCAGATCCAGCAGGTCGAGCGCCGGCTGGAAGAGCTGTTCCCGGGTCAGATCCTCATCCACCGCACCGCCCGTCACGACGACGAGGCCGAGGACGCCTCATCGGAGATCTGACCCCGGCGCCAGCGACAATGCGCATCGACAGCAAGAAGCCCCAGTGGCATCGTGGCGTGCGCCACTTGCGGGAGAGCGATCCCGTGATGCGCCGCGTCGTCGAGGAGCTGGGGCCCTGCCGGTTGCAAGTGCGGCCTCCTCGAAACCCTTTCCAGGCGTTGGCCGAGTGCATCGTCTACCAGCAACTGACGGGCAAGGCAGCCGCGACTATCTTCGGGCGGCTCGTGGCGCTCTTCCCGGGCAAGGAGTTCCCGACTGCCCGCGAGCTGCTGGCCACGCCGCCCGAGATGCCCGACGAGGCCGTCGTCGAGTCCCTGACGCAGGTCCGCGGCATCGGCCGCTGGTCCGCCGAGATGTACCTCATCTTCCGTCTCGGTCGCCCCGACGTGATGCCGGTGGGCGACCTTGGCCTCAAGAAGGGCGTCCAGCGCGCCTACGGCTTGGCCGACTTGCCCGTCCCCGAAGACCTCGAGCGCCTGGGCGAACCCTGGCGTCCCTGGCGCAGCGTGGCCACGTGGTACTTCTGGGAATTGCTCTCTCGGAGCTGATATCCATGACTCACTTCCCCGTTTCAGTCCTCGAGAAGGTCCGGTTCGCGGATCTCGACTCGTTCGGGCACCTCAACAACTCGGTCTATTTCACGTTCTTCGAGCAAGCGCGCATCGCCTACATGAAGGCGCTCGATATGCTCGACGGAGCCGGCCCCAAGGGCTCCAGCTTCATCCTGCTCGAGACCCGATGCCGGTTCCTGAAGCCCTGCTTCATGGACGACGAGTTGCTCGCGCAAGCCCGCGTCAGCCGCCTGGGCGACTCCAGCGCCGAGATGGAGTATCGCATCCTGCGCGGCGAAGAGGCCGTGGCCGAGGGCAGCGGCGTGGTCGTGTACTACGACTATGCGACCAGCCGCAAGGCGACGATCCCGGCCGCAATGCGGGAAAAAGTGGCCGCGATCGAAGGGCAACAGCCCTGAAGGAAGGCAGCACGCGCATGTTCAAAGGTGAAGTCGTCTCCATTCAGATCGCGGGCGCCGCGGGAGAGCCGATGCAGGAGGTTGCCGAAGCGCAAGCCGTGGAGGGTCACGGGCTGCAAGGCGATCGTTACTTCGGCCGCACGGGCACCTTCTCCGGCAAGGAAGGGCCGGGACGCGAAGTGACGCTCATCGAGCTGGAGGCGATCGAGTCGCTCAAGGTCGAGGGCGGCGTCGAGTTCGGCCTTCGGGAGAGCCGCCGCAACATCGTCACCCGCGGCGTTCCTTTGAACCACCTGGTCGGCCGCGAATTCCTGGTCGGCGCCGTTCGACTTCGCGGAGTGCGGCTCTGCGAGCCCTGCTCGCACCTTCAGAAACTGACCGGCAAGCCCGTGCTGCCGGGACTGGTTCACCGCGGCGGCCTGCGCGCCCAGATCGTGGGCGCGGGCGTCATCCGCGTTGGCGACCTCGTGATCGGCGCGGACCAGCAGTAGCCACTCCGCCGCTCACAGCGCCACGCGAAAGCCGACGGTGTCGCACTGGTTGCGCGGATTGCCCACGCCGCGGAAGTGGATGTGGACCCCGATGTCGTAGTAGTACCAGCCGCCGCCTCGCAGCACTCGTGCGCATCCGTTTTCGGGGCCCTGCGGGTCCTTCGATGGGCTGTTCTCGTAGTAGTGCTCTCCGTACCAGTCGGCGCACCACTCCCAGACATTGCCTGCCATGTCCAGGCAGCCCAGCGGCGAGCGCCCGAGCGGGTAGCTGCCCACGGCCGTGGTCCCGCGACTGGCGAAGTTGGCCAGCGTCGAGTCCGTGGGCCGGTTGCCCCACGGGTTCTTTCGTTCGTCGAAGCCGCGCGCGGCCAGCTCCCACTCCGCTTCCGTCGGAAGGCGTCCCGAGGCCCAGCGGCAGTAGGCCTGCGCGTCTTCCCAACAGACATTGACGACGGGATGGTCGTCGCCCGGTTGCCAGAACGGTTGCCCCGTCACGAGAGGCCGGCGGCCCACGGAGCGTTCGCAATACTGTCCCCACCCGGGAGCGCCCGGGAGCGGCCAGCGCGGCAACTCGGGTGCCGGCCAGCCCGTCTCGCGGCAGAACCGGCGGTACTGCCCCCAGGTGACGGGGTTCTTTCCTATCGAGTAGGGGCTCAGGCTCACACGATGCGCCGGGTGCTCGTCGAACCGATCCTCGTCGGCCCCCATCGTGAAGACTCCGCCCGGAATGCGGATCATCGCCGAGCCATCGGCCGGGTTGAGCCACTCCGACCCGGCGGCCCTGGCCATCTCTGGCGCCGCACCGGCCATCGGCCGCACCCCAGGCTCCAGGAAGCCTGGGGAGGGATCTATCGGGAGGCACCCGTGGACCGGCGACGCCATCGTCCAGCTCCTCTCGAACCCGTGGGACTGCGTGCCCGGCGCGCTGCCGCGGCGCCCCCAAGTTACGACATCCTGGGCACGGGCGGCAACTGTCGGGCAGGTGCCGCATCCGCAGGCTCCGGCGCAAAGGGTGCCTGGCGCGCGGGCAGCGGCTGGACCGGCGCCGGGGCAGGCACGATCACCGGGGGCACGACCACCGGCTGAACGACCACGGGCTGAACGACGATCGGAGGCTGCGGCGCAGGCGCCGGAGGCGCTGGCGCATCGCCCCCGCCGCCGACGTCGCCGCCCGCACCACCGCCGTCGCCTTGCGCCCCCTGTGCCATGTCGGCAACTTTCCCTGCCAGGTCGAGCCCCTTTTCCAGCACCGCCATCCCGCCGCCGCCCCCGGCAGCCTCGGCAGCTGCCGGCACAGCGGCCTCAGCCGCCCCGGCCGCGCCCGCTCCGACAGCTTCAGCGGCTCCGGCGACACCAGCGGCACCGGCTGCGCCGCTGCCCGTGGCTCTCGTCGCGCTTGCGGCGGTCGATCCGGCCGCGGCGGTCCCGCACGCCTTCGCGCCGGCTGCTCCGCCGCAAGCCGCAAGGCTTCCCAGAAACGCGAACATCGCCACGCATATTCCGGATCTCCGCGCATACTTTCTCGCCATCATCTCGCACCTCGCTTATTCAGGACTCGAAAGATGTCACGACACCGGTGACGCGGCCCC
>JACQFU010000019.1 GCA_016199905.1 Candidatus Wallbacteria bacterium | reverse complement strand
CCTGGTGCATCGTGGTACTCAGCAAGCGCGAACCTCCTTGAACAGTTTTTGCTCAAGGGCTGTGTACCATGGCCCCACTTTTCAGGGAGGTTCGTTTTCATTCCGGCGGGCGACATCGCGTGCTTAATTCAGTGGTATTGAGTCTAGCAGAGGGATCGCTGGAGAGCGGACCCGATTTGGGCCCTCGACGGCCCGCTACTCGAGGACCGCGAGGGGACCCGCGACGCGCACGGCGGGGGGCCGCGCGGCGGCTGACTTAAGCGTCGCCAGGTTGCGCGCGGCGACCGGCCCGGCGTTGCCTCCGGAGGCGGCAGCGATCTCGAAGAGTGCGGCGGCAGTGTCGGCAAAACCCAGGCTGGCCTGGACGCTCGCGAGATTATTGACGTAGACGGCCGAGGACGCGTCCCAATCGACGCACCGCGTCAGAAGAGTCAGCGCCTCGCGCGGGTGGCCGACCGCGAGCTCGGCCAGCGCCCGCAAGTTCATCCCGGCGGCGGTCGATTCCGCCAAGGCCGAGGGAACGGGCATGGAGACACAGGCCGGCAGCGCGACGGCGGCGACAGCGGTTTCGATACGCCCACCGGCGTTGGCGACGAACGGCGCCCGGCGCGCAGGTTTCTCTCGTTCGCGCCGACTGGGCTTCTTGACCATGGGAGCGGGCTTCCACGCCAACACGACGGCGTCGAAGTCGCTGACGGCCTCGCCGGACATCCTCGCCGACGCGTGGCGCACAGCCCGCTCGCCCTCGGTCCTTCGTCCCTCTGCGACCCAAGCCCGGCCGAGGCCCAGCTGAGCTGGATCGTATCGAGGGTTGAGCGCGAGTGCCTGTCCGAAGGCCTCGGCTGCCGGGGCGTGGCGGCCGCAAGCCAGGTGCAGGACGCCGCTTGCGTAGCGGATGGACGCATCCTTGGGACTCAATCGAGCCGCCCTATCCAAATGCTCCCTCGCCTCCGCCTCGTGGCCGCGGCCCGCCAGCAGGATGCCCAGCGCCGCATGGCTCGGACCGTCGGCCGGGTCGCGCTCCAACGCGCGCCGGAAAGCTTGTTCGGCTTCGACGTGCTCGCCGGCCGCTTCGAGCGCGGTGCCGAGCAAGTACCGAACCTGGCCGCTCTTCGCGTCGGCCGCCGCAGCGCTGCGGTAGGAAGACACCGCGCCGGCCCAGTCGCCCTGGAGGTATCGAGAGCGGCCCAGCTCCATCCAGTAGGAGGCGGTCCTCGAGGCTTCGGGTGCCTGCGGACCCGGCTTCGCCGCGAAGGCCGCGCCTGTCCCGCAGAGCAGTGCAGCCACCACGGCGGCCCGGACAGGTCGTGACCTCATCGCCTTGAGGTCGATCCTGAGGCGCTCGGCGTCACTGGCCGCCCTTCGCCTGCTCCACCAGGTCCGGAAGCGGGTCTTCCGGGTTCTCGCCCGTGTCGCTGGAGGCGACGTCATCGGTCGAGGCGGGCTTCGCTTCCGAGGAATCGGCGTTGGCCGTTGGGCTCGGTGCCTGAGAGTCCTCCGTCGAGGCACTGGGGGCGGGGTCATCGGCCGTCGACGGCTGCTCGGCCTTGGGCTGACCGCCCTCGGACGAGGAGGGATTCAGGTCCTGCAGGCTCTCTTTGACGCGGGCGAGCAGTTTCTTTCGATAGGCCTGCTTCTCGGCGCCAATGGTGATGCCGCCGGCGGCCGCGAAAGGAATTCGGGCATGGTGCCGCGAGTCGGCGCTCGCCGGTTTCGCGGCGGTCTTCGGGGCCTTCGGGTCCTCGATGGTCTCGATGCGAGTGGTGTTCTCCGCCAGCTGCGAGAGGCTCTGGTAGAGCAGGTCCTCGAGGCGCTGCACGCGGTCCATCAGCTTCTCGGCCTGCGAGGCCTCCTCAGGAGTCGGGGGAGCTTCCGACGCCGGATGCTTGGCGAGCCCCGTGGCGCCTTCCAGCCGCTCCAGGCGGCGCTCCGTGACCATATCGCTGATCTTGAGCTTCTGGATGTCGACGCCCTGCTCGTGCACGGTGCCGGAGAGGTCTTGCACCATCTTCGCCAGCCGGACCTGCTCGGTGCTGAGGCCGTTCAAGTCCTCCAACAGTTTGTCGAGCTGTGAGACCGTGCCGGCCGGCAGTCCCTTCTGCATCGGGATCGTCTCGAGCTTCTCCTCGATCTCGGACTTCTGCTGCTTGATGTAGTCGAGGTAGCGATCGAGTATGACGGCCAGTTCGATCCGGCTGACGGCCTTCTTGCCGTGGAACTTCTTGCCGTCAAGCTGTACGAGACTGCGGCCCGAGAGATCGACCGGCGGCTTCTTGGGCTTCCTGGGCGGCTCGGGAGCCGGCGCCTGAGGGGCTGGACGGGCCCTTGGAATGACGCCGGAAGGGCCGTCGGTGTTTTCGGCGCCGTCCATCGGCCGCAGGACCAATCCCGTGCCGTGGTCGTCGAAGTCGTCTTCGGTGAGCGGTTGGGCGTGGAGTAGCTGCCCCGAGGGCAGCAGTGCCCCGGCCAGGGCCAGGGTCAGCACCATCTTCTTCATGCTCGGCGGCTCCTTTTGTCGCGGCCGCCGTCGGGGCCCGCGATGAGTCCGGGCAGGACGGCGGCGCACGGCAAACCTCTACGGTCGTATCTCCTATCGACACGCGGAGCGCGCGGATTTAGAGGCAGACGCCCAGAGGGCCGGAATGTCGCTACCGGCTACTTGCCCGGCGGGGGCGGAGCGGCCGGTACCTCGGGCATCTCGGCAGGCGCAGGAGGTGCGGCGGGTGCGTCGTGCTTGGCGGCGGAGGCCGGCGCAGAGGCTGGTTCGGCGGCGAGCGGCGCAGCGGCCGGCGGAGCGGCAACGGAGGCAGGCGTCGCCGGGGACGGGGAGTCCACGTGCTTGGCAGGCTTCGCCTTGCGGAGGGGCTTTCCGACGCCCTTGGAGGAGGAGCGGCGCTTCGATCGGTGGTGGACCGGCTTGGGTCCGTAGGGCGGCCGCTCCAGGCGCATCTTCTCTTTCTCGCCAAGAAGACGCATGTAGTAGGCGACGTTGTCGTCGTGCGCAGACATGCCTGCCAGCCTGATGAAAGTCGCGCGGGCCTGGTCGTTTCGAGTCAGGTGGTACTGGAAGAAACCCAGTATGAAGAGGGCGTTGCGGTCATCGGCGCGGTCGCGAAGGTAGTCCTTCAGCAGGCGGACCTGGGCATCCAGGTCGTTGGGCCAGCCGTAGAGACCGTAGACGCTGTAGTCGATCTTGGACCAGTAGGGATCGATCTCGAGCCCCTCGCGCAGGGCCGCCGCGGCGCGGGTATAGTCGCCGGTAGCGAAGCGCGCCTGTCCCAGCGCGAACCAGGGAGCCGCCGAGTCCGGGTAGTAGCGCGTGGCGACCTGGAACATGACGGCCGCCGCCTCGAAGCGGCAAGACTCGAAGAGCGAGCGGCCGGAACCGAGCATGTCCTCCATGCGGGCATCGGCCCCAAGGAGCCCGTGCATTTCGTGATGCCTCAGACTCCGGGCCAGGCAGGCCGAATCATCGAATGAGCCGTCCTCCTCGGCCAATACGGTCGAGGCCGCCAGCGGCAATGCCAGGAGCAGGACGCGGAGTCTCGAAGGTTTGCCGGACATCAGAAGCCTCCCCTCGAAATCGAGGTGGGGAGCGCGAACGCGCTGTTTCCGCGGTCCGCGAACATGGGGACTGTTAAGGCGCCACGGCCGAAGTTGGCAATCCGGGTGCGACAAGGAAATCGCACCTGCGTTGCCAGGCGGGCCACAAGGGGGCGTGGGGTGCGACATGGATATCGCACCCCTTCGCATCACGGTCGCCCCGACTTCAGTCGCAAGGCGGCTGCTGTGAGCTCCGTCCGTGCGACATGAATGTCGCGGGGTACTCTGTCGTGTCGCAGCCAGTGGCCGCGGTCCCGTTGTGAGAACCGGCGCTGGATGGCCCGACCGAGGACCGGGAAGCGGCCAACCGGCGCCCGAACGCTGGCTCCGTTCTTGCGGCTCCGGTTCTGTTCCATCGAAATAAACCATAAAGAGAGTGGAACGTAGGGAGACTGTGGACGTGAAGCGATGAGCATCCTGGTGGTGGATGACGACAAGGCTCACCTGGAAGCGCTGGGCGACCTCCTTCAACTCGAAGGCTTCAGCATCCTGCGGGCAAGCAGTCCGGAGGATGCGCTTCCGCTGTTCGACAAGCACCTTGGCGCCGTCGCACTGGCGATTGTCGATCTCGAAATGCCCGGCATAGGGGGCGAGGGACTGATTCGCGAGTTGCTGGCGTCGTCCTGCCCCCCGGAGATCATCGTGCTTACAGGGTCGGACGACCACTCGGACACCGTCCGCCGCGTGGGCAGCGTCGTCCGCGAAATACTGTACAAGCCGGCCATGCCCGAGCAAATGATGGAACTGGCTCGTTCCATCGTGATCGAGTGGGGGCGCCGGACCTTCGCGACCGCGTGACCCGGGCGGCTCTTGTCGCGAGCCGGCGCGGGCAGAAGCGTTGGCCCTATTTGCCCGGCACAGAGGCCAAAGCGCTCTGCCCCTTGGCAAACAGGGCGAAGACCTCGCGCGCTG
>JACQFU010000018.1 GCA_016199905.1 Candidatus Wallbacteria bacterium | reverse complement strand
CGCTGCCGGTAGACGTTGGCCCGGAAACGGCCCACGCCGGCCAGGTTCACTGTCAGATCCATCTCGCCGGTCATCTCGAAGCGGGTCTTTTGCTCCTCGTTCATCATCACTTCGAAGACCATCTTGTTGAGGAGCTCGGCTGGAAAACGGTCCTGGTTGTACGGCAGGAGTCGGCCGCCGAACCGGCCGACAGGCGGCGAACCGGTCGAGAAGATGATGTCCGTGGCCCCCTTGGAGACCATGTCCTGGAGCATGTCCTTGACGCTCATCGAGCCTCCTCGGGGCTAGTCCCGAGTTTCAGTGTCCGGTCAGGCGGGCCCAGAAACTCTTCTCGGCGGCCTCCGGAGCTGCGGCGCCACCGGTCGCAGTGGAGGTGAGGCGCGCCGTGACGGCCGCCAGCCGATCGGCGAGTATGCCTGCGATGTTGTGCATCAGCGTGCCCCAGAGCACGGGGTCTTTCCTTCGAAGCGTGTCGAGCTTCTCGCGCTGGATGGTCCAGAGCGACGTGTGGCCCTTGGCGCGGGCGGCGCTGGAGCGCGGGGTGTCGCGGATGACCGCCATCTCGCCGAAGATCTCGCCCTCGCCCAGAGTCGCGAGCGTCACGGGGCCGGTGCCGGACTCCTTGACGATCTCGATCTCGCCATCGCGGATGATGAAGAGCGAGCGGGCGGCCGCGCCTTCCTTGAAGAGGAAGTGGCCGTTGGGAATGGTGACGTCCTCCACGACAAAGGTGATGGTTTCGAAGGCGTCGTGCTCGATCCCTTTGAAGATCGCCGAGCCTTCGAGGAAGTTGCCGTCCAGCATCTGTTCTCCTCCGTTGGAACTGAGGGCGTTTGCCTCCCGGGTGGATTCTAGCAGGACCTGGTTCGTCCGGTGCGACCGCAACAGTTCGAAACGTTGGAGTTCGAGGCGCAGGAGTCTTACCATCGCGGCGGGGGGAAGCGAAAGGAGCCAAGAAGAAGATGAGGGCAGACAGCGTCCACGTTCGCATGTTGTGCTGGACGGCCACGGTTCTGGCGCTAGCGACCGGCTGCGGGGGAGAGGCAGCCAAGGTCGAGGCCCCCAAGCGTGTGCCGACGCCGATCGACGCGGCGACAGCGGGAACCATCGGCGGCGAGGTGACCTTCAAAGGCACGCCCCCGGCCCAGAAGAAGCTGAAGATTTCCGGGTCCGAGTGCACGGCCCATCACAAGGACACGCCGATGGAAGAAACCGTCCTCGTGAAGGACGGCAAGGTCCAGAACGCCTTCGTCTACGTCAAGCAGGGACTGGAGAAGTTCGTCTTCGCCGTACCCGAGACGCCGAAGCTGATCGATCAGAAGGGCTGCGTCTTCGCGCCTCACGTGATGGGCGTGCAGCTCTATCAACCGCTTCAGCTCAAGAACAGCGACAGCACCCTGCACAACTTCCACTCGCTCCCTCGCAACTCGACGGGCTGGAACATCGGATTCCCGATGTCGGGTATCACCGAGACCCGCACCGTCGAGAAGGCCGAGGTGATGATCGAGTACAAGTGCGACATCCACGGCTGGATGAAGGGATACATCGGCGCCGTGGATCACCCGTTCTTCGCCGTCACCGGCGAGGACGGGAAGTACGAATTCAAGGGATTGCCTCCCGGCGAGTACGTCCTGGAGGCCTGGCACGAATCCTTCGGCACGCGGCCGCTCACCGTGAAGCTGGGCCCCAAGGAATCCAAGACCGCCAGCTTCGCGTTCTAATCAGGCTCGAGGCTCAAGCTTGACTTGCGGGCGACTCCCACTTCCCGGCGGTGGCCGAAAGGTCGAGGAAGAACTTCGCGATGCCGTAGCCGATGCCCAGCGCCACGATGAAGACCCACCAGTACTCCTGGAACTTCAGAGGCAAGTGGGTCGCGGCGCCCATCGTGAACAACAGCGGCACCGAGTTGAAGGTGTTCTCTCTGGACATCGCGCCCGCCTTGGCGACCTTGTCCGCCGGCGGCGCCTCGCCCCGATCGATCGCGGCCAGGATGAGCTGCTGGTTGGGCCAGATCACGAACCAAACGTTGTACCACATACGCGTGCCGAGCAGAGCGCCCAGCAAGATCCACTGCCCCCACGACTGGTTGACGAACGTCTCGTGGAAGCCCTGGATGCCCGCCTTGTGGAGCAAATAGATCCAGCCCGTGAGAAAGGTGAACATCGCTCCCCAGCGGAACCAGAAAAGCGAACGGTACATCAACCGCGGGTTGACGACCTTCTTGACCGGGCCTTCGATCTCCTTCTGGAAGTTGGCATTCACCAGGTTGAAGAACCAGAGGTGGCCGATCCAAACGATGCCCGCCATGAAGTGGATCCACCGCAGCAGAAACTGAAAAATTGTATTGAAGTCCATCGAATTCCTCCTAGGAAAGAGGCCGCAAACCCGGGTTGTGTGTTGGAGTCGGGAAACTGTACGAAACGTTCCTTGTTATCGCCTCTACCCTAAGCGATGCCCGCCGAGCGGGTCAAGGGGTTGGTAGCTCTGGCGCACTGCGTCATACGTCTGATAGGATGGGGACCCCAACAAGCCCCTCTGGAATCCGAGAATGGGTGCCGCGATGATCGATCTGAAAGCCCTGAGAGACAACCCCGAAGAGTTCCGCCGGCTGCTGGGACGCAAGCGCTATGACCCGGCCGCGCTGGATCGGCTGCTGGAGCTCGACGCGGCTCACCGCGAGCTGCTCGTGGTCGCCGAGGAGATGCGCGCCAAGAAGAACGCCACGTCCAAGCAGGTGCCCAAGGCTCCGCCGGAGCAGAAGGCCGCGCTCATCGCGGAGATGAAGACCCTGGGCGATCGCCTCGCGGAGACCGAGGCTGCGCTGAAGACCCGCGAGGAGGAGCTGGGAGCTGCGCTCGTCCAGATACCCAATCCCCCCCACGAAAGCGTGCCGGAGGGCGTTCAGGACGCGGACAATCAGATCGTTCGGACCGAGGGGACCAAGCCGGTCTTCGATTTCCCCGTAAAGGACCACCTCGACCTGGCCGAGTTGCACGGCACGATCGACGTGCCCAGGGCGGCCCGCCTCTCCGGCGCCCGCTTCGCCTACCTGACCGGCGAGCTGGCCTTGCTCGAGCTGGCGCTGGTGCAATACGCGATGCACAAGCTCCTGGCCCGGGGTTTCACTCCCGTCGTCCCCCCCATCATGGTGCGCGAACGGGCGATGTACGGCACGGGGTTCTTCCCGGCCGACAAGTTCGAGATCTTCAAGATCGAAGGCGAAGACCGCTACCTGGTGGGGACCTCCGAGGTGCCGCTGGCCGCCCTCCATATGGAAGAGACCCTCAAGGAGGCCGACCTACCCCGACGCTATGCCGGATTCAGCACGTGCCTTCGCCGGGAAGCGGGCACCTACGGCAAGGATACTCGAGGCATCTTCCGCGTCCACCAGTTCGACAAGGTCGAGATGTTCAGCTTCAGCACCCAGGAGAAGTCCTGGGAGGAACACGAGCTGCTGCTTTCGATCGAGGAGGAGATCGCCCGCGAGCTGGGCTTCCACTACCGGGTCGTCAATATCTGCGCCGGGACTCTCGGCGCGCCGGCCGCCAAGAAGTATGACCTCGAGGTCTGGTTGCCCGGCCAGAACGCCTATCGCGAGTTGACGAGCTGCTCCAACTGCACCGACTTCCAGGCTCGACGGCTCAACTGCCGCTACAAGACCGAGAAAGGCAACCGCTTCGTCCACACCCTCAACGGCACCGCCACAGCCATCGGCCGCACACTGATCGCTCTGCTGGAGAACCACCAGCAAGCCGACGGCTCCGTCCGCATTCCGCAGGTCCTGCGCCCGTTCCTGCCCGGCGGCCTGGAGGCGATGACGCCCGCGAAGCGAGGGTAGGGGCCAGCAGCGAAGCGATGGTTGCCCTACTGGTGGTCCAGGCCGGCCATCTCGGGCGAGGACAGAGCTAGCGGAAGCTCTCCGGTCGCGGGGAGGACGTCGAAACCGGCGGCGATGAAGTTGGGGTCGGTGGTGAGCGCCGCCAGGATGCCGCGTTTTCGCATCACGGCCCAGCTGACGAAGTCGGTGTAGCTGGCGTCGCTCGCGGTCTGATGCTCGAAGAATCGCCACGCCTCGTCTTCCATAGCGGGGCTGATGATGAGCACGG
>JACQFU010000070.1 GCA_016199905.1 Candidatus Wallbacteria bacterium | reverse complement strand
CGCGCTCTCCGCGAGGTTTCGCTTCTGCCTGCCGCGCGTTTCCAGGGTGAGCCGTTCCACCGACAAGCTCACCACGAAGCTGTTGCTCGCGCTGGCCGACGGGGCGGCCGTCGAGGGCGTCGTGATGCACCATCCCAAGCGCCGCCCCACGCTCTGCGTTTCCATCCAGGTCGGTTGCGGCCAGGGCTGTCTGTTCTGCGCCACGGGCACCATGGGACTCGTTCGCGACATGACGGCCTCCGAGATCCTCTCGGAGATCTGGCTGCTGCGGCGACACATGGTCCGGGAGGACGCCGTCGATCTCGTCCCGACTCTCGTCTTCATGGGAATGGGCGAACCCCTCGACAACGAGGCGAACTTCGTCCGCGCCCTCGGTATCCTCAACGGCCAGGCCGGCTTCGGGCTGGGCAGCCGCAAGATCACGCTGAGCACCGTCGGCAGCCCCGAGCGCATCCGGCGGCTGGCCGAGCTGGGCATGCAAATTCATCTGGCCGTGAGCCTGCACGCCGCCACCGACCGGCTTCGGGGCAAGCTCGTGCCCGGACAGAAAGGCGTCGCCGTCGCCGACTTGGTGGCCGCAGCGCGCCATTACTTCGAGCGCACGGGCCGTGAGGTCACCTTCGAGTACGTGGTCATCCGCAAGGTCAACGACTCGGAAGACGATGCCGCTCTTCTTGCCTCGCTCCTGCGCGGCTTCCCCGGCAAGGTCAACCTGATCCCCCTCAACCCCGTTTCGCACAACGCCATGTTACCCCCGGTGCCCGCCGTCCTCGCCCGCTTCCGGGAAATCCTGGCGAAGGCCGGCATCAAGGTCACGGTCCGCCACTCCCAGGGACGAGACATCAACGCCGCCTGCGGCCAGCTCGCCGTCCGGGAACGGCAGGGCTCAACCCCACTACTGATGAGGTACGCGTGAGCACCGAAGAGCCCCAGACCACCGACACACACTCCGAATTCATTGCGATGGCCGGCGACCTGCGGTCACGTCCGAAGTGGCTGCTGGAGATGGTCGAGCGGGGCGACCTCGAAGGCCTCGTCAAGACGTTGCGCGGTCCCTATCCCGAGTTCGCCGCCGACGCCGCGTGGGGTCTTGGCAGCCTCGGAAAGCCCGAGAGCGTGCCGCATCTGGTGGAGGCGCTCGAACACGCGGATGCGCCCGTACGCCGCTCCGCCGCCGAGGCGCTCGGCGTGGTCGGTGACCTGCGCGCCGCCCCGGCCCTGCGCAAGTTGCTCAAGGACGAGGACGCCGACGTTCGCGGCATCGCCGTCTGGGCGTTGGGCGGAGTCGCCGACCCGGAGTGCGTCACAGGCCTCGTCGCTCTGCTGGGCGACGGCGAGCTCTTCACCGACGGCCTCGGCGAAAAAGAGCTGATCGGCTGGCAGGCCGCCCACACACTGTCGATGTTCGGCGACCTCTCTTTCCAGCCCCTCGTAAAGGCCACTTCCAAGAAGGACCCGATGGTGCGCCGCAACGCCGCGATGGCGCTGGGCTACATGGGCCTGGAGGACGCCGTCCGGCCGCTGGTGGAGCTGTTGTCCGATAAGAACACGGAGGTTCGCCGAGCCGCGCTCAACGCGCTGGGCGACCTGGGTCATCCCGTGGAAGTGGATCCGATCCATCCCCTCCTCAGCGATCCCTCCGAGGAAGTCCGCTGGTCCGCGGTGTTGCTGCTGGGGAACCTGGAAGACCAGACCGTGAACGCCTCTCTGCTCGAGGCGCTGACCGACTCCTCGGCGGAGGTCGTGTCGCTGGCCGCAGGGGCGCTGGCTGCGCGCAATGCGGCCGAGGCCGTGCCGGCGCTGATGAAGCTGCTCGACGACGGCGGAAAGAAGGCCGCCGCCGCCGCTCGCGCGCTGGGCGCGCTCGGCGCCGCCGGCTCGGTCCCGCGAATGCTCCAGATGCTCGACAAGGGCGGCAATGAGGAGCGCGCAGCCGCAGCCGCCTCTCTGGGCCAGTTGAAGGCGAAAGAGGCCGTGGACAAACTCAAGCAGCTCCTGATGGACCCGAGCCCCAGCGTCCGAGGCGAAGTCCTCGGCGCCCTGCGCGCGATCACCGGCTTGACGTTCGGGGAAGAGAAGAGCTAGAGGCTTCGCCAGTACTGGCGCAAGAGACCCGGGTACTCCGCCACGCTGGTGAAGCGCGCGCCCACGGGGAGAGGGAACGGTTCGATTCGGCTGTGGATGCCGGCCTTTGTGTGATGCAGGACGTGCTCGCGGGGGTCGTTGCGGTGGTACAAGTTCCACAACCGGTTGAGTAGTCCCGTGTCGGGCAGGTTCCGGGTCATCAGGTTGCGCTCCTCAAGCGTACCGCCGCCCACGATGCCCAGGTGCTCCAGCCACTGGTTGTGGCGGCTGACGATCGCGCCCCACCAGAGCGTGAGGAAGTAACCGGCCAGGTAGGCTTTCGCGCTGCCCGGCGTGAGCCGCGTGGAGACCCCGCAGAGCAGCCCCGCGAGACCGACGCGGCACAGGAAGGAGAGCAGCCCCTGCGGGCGATCGAATCTCTTTTCGCGTTTGAGGCGCTGCAGGGTGTGCAATTCCCATGCGGCATTTCCGAACAGGAGCTCGAAGAGGAACTGTCTCTTTCGGCGCGCGCGGTCCTCGGCGTAGCCGGCGCAGAAGAACTCGATGTCGTCGTGCGTGTGGACCGCGCCGTGGTGCAGCGGGTGGGCAATCCGGAACACCTGCGGATCGCTGAACACCAGCCACGACGTCAGGTAATAGAGCGGCTTGGTGAAGGGCTTGTAATAGACGTGGTACAGCTCGTGGCGGTAGTACCCGATCCCCAGCGCCAGGTAGCCGCCCGCCGTCGCGATCGCCAGCAAGGCGAGCGGCATCGACTGCATCCAGAGGCTCGGAAGCAGCAGTAGATACGCGATCCAGACGCCTATGCCGGCCAGCACGGGAGCGGAGCTCATGGCAAAATTGGAGACGGAGGGTAACAGCGGGCTGGGGGAGACGTCAAATTACGGCGGGGGGGCGGGGGGACGGGACGGTTAGATTTGAAACCGGAGATTTGAAACCGGCAGATTTGAGATTGAGACGATCTGTCTCAAATCGTAAATCTCAAATCTCTAAAGACTGTCAACACGGAGGCACAGAGACACGGAGGTTTCTCTCTGCCTCTGTGGCTTCGTGTCTCTGTGTTAGGTCTTTCCTCTTGGCATGAACCATGATGCTTGGACTGTAGCGTTGATTTGAAAACGATCTACTAGTTCACGGAGACGCCCCCCGTCCCGCTCTTCCCCCCGCCGGAACCGGGCTCCTGGCCCTCGTCGTCTTCGGAAGCCGACGACTCCTCGGTCTCTCCGCTCGCGGAGGCGCTCTCGCTGGCGGTGCGCGCCGCAGCCAGGAAACCCTGGATTTGCGTCTCGATGTAGCGCGCCCGCTCCTCCAGAGGCGACAGGTCGAGCGGGATCGACAGCAGCTGCGACAGCACCTCCAGCACGGCCTTCGATGCTTTTGGATTTTCGATGTGAGTGGTGTAGTGGGGCATCTCGCCCATCAAGCAACTTCCGAGCATGCCTTGCTGCTGCGCGACCCCTATCAATAGGCCGTTGAGCCCTCCGATCTCGCCTTCCGGGAGCATCGTCACGCCCAGCCGCTCGAGTCTCCCGATCTCCACGGCCGAACTGCTCACGCCGAAGACCCGCGAGGGCGTCAGGTGATCGATCTGGGCGGCCATCGCCGCGGCCGTGAAGATCTGGGTGGCGCCAAACGTCCGCGCCACTTCGAGCACCAGCATCGAAAGCGTCATTTCGCGGCCGCTAACCGGCTGCGCCGAGCCCAGGAAGAGCAAAACGTCCTTTCCGCTGGCCGGATTCCTCCAGCCGTGGAAGGTGTTGTGCGGAACCTTCAGGGGGACCGTCAGTCCGTCCTTCACTTGCACGCCGGCGACGGCGAAGAAATCGGCGGGCTCTATCTCGGCCACCTGCTCGGCCCCCAGCGCCGCTCGAAGGAACTCGACGGCGTTGAAGCCGACCAGCCCCATCCCCGGCCACGCGGCGATGAGAACCGGCTGCCGCAGCGGCATCGGATGCAAGATTCGGATTCGGGGGTCCTGGACCATTGCCGTCACACTCTCGCTGGCAACACTACTTCACAAAGCGCCCGGCGGAAAACAGAAAACGGAATCCGGCCGAGGGCATCGCGCTCCCAAGACTGCCTCAACGGGCCGAGCCGACTATCAGCTCGAGGTCGCACGTCAGCTCCCGCGGCGCCTCGCAGACACGGTCGTTGCAGGGCTGGACGCGCACCCGCAGCCGGGCGTGGGCAGCTCCTGGCCGGGCGCCTGGAGCGACGCGCAGGCGCACCGGCACGCGCACCTCGCCCTCGTAGACGCTGAGCGCCTCGTCCGCAAAACCGAGCTTCACTCGCTTTCCATCGGGAAATTCGACGCCCTCGAGCACCAGCGGCGAGCCCGCATCGAGCGCCAGGGAAATCGGTGCCAGGAACTCCTGCAGCGGCTTGGCGGAATTCACGTGCCAACCTGCCGCGACCGAAAGCGTCAGGTCCACCCGAAACCCGGTCCCGGACGCCGCTGGAGCCGGCACTTCGCCCGCGCGCAGCGTCACGGGAGCCGTGGCGTCCGGCGTCTGCGACGCATCCCGGTACCGCGCCAGGGCCACCGCCATGTCGGCGATCGACGAGGGCGACTGTTCGAGCGGCCCGGCGAAGGACGCCAGAAGCTCCCGAGCGCGTTCAAGCGAAGGCCGCGAACGCGTTGCGCGCCCCAGGTCGACCAGGCATCGCGCCATCCAGGAGTTTCCGGAGGGTATCGCCAGGTCCACCGTCTCGTGCGCGTCGAGCAACACGTCCGGGCGCGCCTCCGAGAACCGGTAGCGCCTCCGATCGGCGCTCCAGAGGCGGCGATCCGCCTCCGCCACGAGCCGCGCGGTCTCGTCGAGCCACCGCCTCTCGCCGGTCGCCTCGTGCAGCGCCAGAAGTCCTCCTGCGAGGAACGCATAGTCGTCTAGGAATGCGTCGACCGTGCACTTGCCCCTGTTCGTCACGTGCTTGCAGGTCTGCCCCGTCTTCGCGGCGCCGGCGAGAAGCTGCGCTGCGGCTGCGCGGGCGGCCACAAGGTATCGCGGCTCCTTCAGCTCTCGCGACGCCAGCGCGAAGGCGCGAATCGCCAGGCCGTTCCAGTCGGTCAGCACCTTCGTGTCGACGGCAGGCCGTGGCCGCTCCGAACGGCGTTCCAGGAGCTTGCGCTCCAGCGTCTCCACCCGTGCCGCATCCCGAGGCTCGACCGGCTTGGGCAGGTGGGGGACGAATCGACCGCCCGCAAACGGCGCCTGTCCGGCGAAGCCCAGCAGCGGCGCCAGAAACTCGGCGTCGGGTCTGCCGAGGATCTGCTCGAGGTCGCTCGCGCTCCAAAGATAGAAGGCCCCTTCGCCCGCGGCAGTCTGCGCGTCCAGGGCCGAGTAGAACGAGCCCTCGGGCGAGGTCATCTCCCGTAAAACGAAATCGAGAGTGCGACGCGCGGCGGCGAGGAAATCGACCCGGCCCGCCTGCGTTCCCGCCCGGGCCAGGATGGGTGCCAGGAGCGCGCTGTCGTGGAGCATCTTCTCGAAGTGCGGGACCAGCCAGCGGCGATCGGTGGCGTAGCGATGGAAGCCCCCGCCCACCTGGTCGAAGATGCCGCCGCGCACCATGTGGTCGAGCGTTCCCGTCAGCATGTTCGCCGCCTCGGCATCTCCCCCGCGGGCTTGACGCTCGAGCAGGGCGTGAAGCTGGGAAGGGCTCGGGAACTTGGGGGCCTCGCCGAAGCCGCCCCACTCGGAGTCGTAGGACCCGGCCAGTTCCACCGTCAGGCGCGCGAGCACGTCGCCTTCGGGCAGCCGCGCGAGAGCCGCGGGAACCGTTGAGGACTGCTGCAGGCGCCGCATTTCGGTCTCCAAACGTGCGGCCTGCTCGAGCACGACGGCGCGCTTCGAGGTCCACGCGTCGTGCAGATTGCGCAGCACTTCCGGGAAGGCGGGTTTGCCGTGCTGGCGGGTGGCGGGGAAGTAGGTGCCGGCGAAGAAAGGCTTCCGGTCGGGCGTCAGGAACAGGGAGTTCGGCCATCCGCCGCCGCCAGTCAAGAGCTGTGTCGCCAGCATATACACGCCGTCGAGATCGGGGCGCTCCTCGCGATCGACCTTGACGTTGACGAACCACTCGTTCATCAGCTTGGCGATGGCCGGGTCGCTAAAGACCTCGCGAGCCATCACGTGGCACCAGAAGCAAGTGGAGTACCCGATGGAGACGAAGAGCGGTTTTTGCTCTTTTCGCGCCCGCTCGAGTGCCTCGGGACCCCACGGGTACCAATCGACGGGATTCTCGGCGTGCAGTCTCAGGTAGGGGCTCGATTCGCGAGCGAGCCGGTTGGAAGCCGCAACCGGCGCCGCCAGCAGCAGCGCCACCAGGCCCAAACGCCAAACGGCCCGCCTCACGCCTGCGGCCTCCCGGCGCCGGACTCCAGACTCCCACGGGCCAACCGCGTCACGTAGACCGTCACGGCGAGCGTGCCTCCCACGGCCAGGTAGAGGCCCCAGTTCGGCCCGGCGGCGGGGCGGGCATCGGAGGACATGTCCCCATTGTGCCATGGCGGAATCGTCGCGTTCGGCTTACAATTCGAATAGTGAGCAGGAAGTCGAGCGACCACAGGCGAGGACCGGGCTTCAGCCTGATCGAGATCGCGCTGGGGGTGATCGTCTTCACGATGGTCAGCGGCATCGTCTGGACCATCTACTCGAAGTCCAACACCTACGCGGCCAAGGGCACCTGGCGCGTTCAGACGGCGGCCAAACAGCGCCTGGCGTTGCGGCAGGTGAAGGACTTCCTGGAAAAATCGTCCTACCCGTCGGCGATCCGAGTGGACAACTACATCGAGGACCCGAGCTACCAGATGCAGCTCGGCGCAGGCGGCTCGCTTTCCGGGACGGCGGCAACCTCGGGGGCGACGGTCGGGATGTCGGTTTACGAGTTCAAGACCGTGGGCCCGATTCTGGACTTCAGCGCCTCCACGCCGGATCAAGACTTCGGGGGGCTGAAGGTCGCGGGCATTTCCAACCACGTCGTGCTCTCGCTGGAAACCAAAGGCTCGACCAGTTCGGCGATGCAGCTGGTGGCCACCAGCGACGCCTTCAAGGTAGAACTGGCAGGCGGAAAGCTCAGCGTGGCATCCACTCCGTTCAAGAAACAGCGTATCGTTCTACTGGAGGATGTGGCGGAGATCGACGTGGGCATTTCGGGGCTGGCCTCGACCAAAGAGAAGACGCTGGTGGAGTTCTGCGTGCTCACCAAGGACCCCTATGACGGAAAGCTGCGGCTGCGAGAGACCGCCAAGGCCGTCGTGAACGTGATAGCGAAGAAGGCAGGGTCCTGATGCAGCGAGAAAGCGCCGGGTTCACCTTCATCGAGATCTCGCTGGCAACGCTCATCATGGCGCTGGCGTTGCTGCCGATCTTCGGACTGATCCAGGGTGGCCTGGTGCGTACGGACGTTTCGGTCAGCTACTCCGCCGCGACGGAACTGGCCAGCGCAGTGATGAACCAGTTGCTGAGCGACGCGCTGCCTTTCGAGAAGATCCCCGAGACGCCGGACGGCAAGTATTTGGCCGACGACGGCAGCGTGGCCTTCAAGTCAC
>JACQFU010000069.1 GCA_016199905.1 Candidatus Wallbacteria bacterium | reverse complement strand
AGATCGCCATCGGCCGGGCTCGTTGGAGCTTCGAATCTTGCCAGGGCGTCTCCGATCCGGACGTGCTGCGCGCGCTGGAGATCGGCGCATTTTGCAACTCGGCCCGCTTGCTGGGGGGCGAGCAAGACAAGGAGAAGATCCGGTGGCTCGGCGACCCGACGGAAGGGGCGCTACTCGTGGCGGCCGTTCAGGCCGGCCTACTGCCTCGGGCCGAAGAGCCGCAGACGTTGCACGAACTCCCCTTCGACTCGGAACGGCGCGCCATGTCGATCGTCCTGCGCCTGCCCGAAGAGGGGCTGCGGATGTACACCAAGGGAGCCGCCGAGACGGTGCTGGAGTTCTGCAACTCGGAGTGGGCGGCCGGGCAGAGACAACCGCTGGAGCCGGGGCGTATCGAAGAGATCCGAGAGACCGAAGGCCGGATGGCGGCCGAGGGCTTGCGCGTGCTGGCGGTTGCGTTCAAGGAACTGCGCGGCGACGAGCCGGACGCCTTTCAGGAGAAGCGCTTGACCTTCGTCGGTCTCGCCGGCCTCAACGACCCGCCCCGGCCCGAGGTTCGCGCCGCCGTGCTGAAGGCGCGCCAGGCAGGAATTCGAACTGTGATGATCACGGGCGACCATCCCGCGACAGCCCGGGCCATCGCGCGCGAGCTGCACATGTGCCGCGAGGAAGACGAGGCCGTCTCGGGCGCCGAGCTGGACAAGCTGACCGACGAAGAGCTGGCCGGCCGCGTCGAGGCGATCGCCGTGTACTCGCGCGTCACGGCCCATCACAAGTTGCGTGTTGTGCGGGCCTGGAAAGCGCGCGGTCAGATCGTGGCGATGACCGGCGACGGCGTCAACGACGCGGCTGCCGTGAAGATCGCCGACGTCGGCATCGCGATGGGCGTCAGCGGCACCGACGTGACCCGCGGCGCCTCCGACATCGTCTTGACCGACGACAACTTCGCTTCCATCGTCGCCGCCGTCGAGCAAGGCCGCACCGTATTGGAGAACATCCAGAAATTTCTGCACTTCCAGCTCGCGGGCAACGTCGGCGGAGTCCTGGTGATGTTCATCGCTGCGCTCGCCGGGCTGCCACCGCCGCTCACGGCAATCCACCTCCTCTGGATCAACCTGATTCTGGACGGCCTCCCGGCGCTGGCTCTGGGACTGGAACCGCCCGAGATGGACGTCATGACGCGGCCGCCGCGACCGCCCCGCGAACCGGTGATCGCGTGGGAGCTGGGAACTCGCATCTTGCGCCATGGCGCCCTGATAGGCCTGGTCGTGATGACCGGTTTCCTCCTGACGCTCGCCGAAGGCGGCTCGACACTCCACGCGCAAACCATCGCCTTTGCTCTGCTCGCCTTCACGCGCATCGCTTTCTCTTTCTGTTGCCGAAGCCAGCGGCGCACGATGCCCGTGCTGGGCATCTTGTCCAACCCGCATCTGGCCGGCGCGCTGGCGCTCTCCGGAGCGTTGCAATGCGTGGTCCTTGGCGCGACCTGGGCCCGCGCGGCCTTCGGAGTTTCTGTTCTCCCACTCGCGGAATGGTTGTTGGTGCTCGCGCTGGCGCTGGTGCCCGTGACGCTGATCGAGCTGAACAAAGTCCGGAGCGCTGGGCAAGCCCCTGGCCATGTGGGCATCGTCCCCAGAGAGAGCCGCAAGTCTGCAAACGGCTAGCGACTACTGAGACACGCGTCGGCGTTCTGGCCACCGCCGACCGGGAACTGGCCGTCATGGCCGTCCAGAATCTGGCCAACGGCTGAGCGGCCTGGCACGGCACCTGCTGCCTGCAGCTGCGTCCCGCGTGTCGACTGGCGGCAAGGAGATCGGCTTGAAGAAGAACAGCTGGAACCAGACCCTGGTCGCGCTGCTCGTGATCGTGCCGGCGATCGGGCTCGACACGGGTTGCGACGCCAAGACAAGCAACGCCGTGGCGAAGCTCGCTCCCGTGGTGGCTCAGGTCGCCGCAGCGGCGCTGGGTGCCGGCGGCAACGGCGGCAACGCCGGCAACTCTCCCTTCCCAACCGCGCCTTAGCCCGGCAAGGCCGGTCAGGGTGGCACGGACGGCGTGCTCCTGGCGGCTGTCGACTCTATCGGAAGAACCGGTGGCACCAACCCCGGGCCGGCAGCTCCCTCGACGGACACAGGTGGCAGCGCCAACGGACAGAAGATCGCCGAAGTCGCCTCTGGGTACGTCGGAATGAGCGACTTCCCGTATGCCGCCGGCACCAACGGCGGCCGCAAGGGTTGCGCCCAGGTCGTCAGCACGATTCTCAAGGATGCCGGCGCCGTCGATTCCGTGCAACTCGGCGTGCTCGACGTGCTGTCGGATCTGCGCGGTCGAGGCTGGGCCGATATCCAGCCGCCGCCTGATGAAGGAGTTGGCGGCAATGCCGTACCCGGTCTCTCACGTGCTGCGCGGCTCCTGAGCGTGTCCACGACCGGGCCGACCCGCGAACCGGATCCTGACTGGAGTAAAAAGATGACGCGAATCCTGATTGCCGCTCTTCTGATTCTTGCGACAGCCTCATCGACAAACGCCGCCGAGCTGTTCCACCTGAGCTGGGGAACTACCGGCAGCGCGATCGGTTACTCCGGAGCCGGCGCCCAGCCTGGCGCAGACACGTCCCCCTCGGGACCCAACGCGATCGCCGTCGCATCAAATGGCCGGATTCACGTCGCCGACACGCAAAACGACTCGGTGCTGGTCTTGGATGCCACCGGGACTGTCGTGGGACGCCTGGGAGCGCGCGGCCGTCCGGAACTGGAGCAAGTCTGCGCGCTGGCTCCGATGGACGGCGGCGAGCTGCTCGCCGGCCTGGGCCGGTGCGGAGACATCGTGCGCATCGGCCGCGCGGGCGACGTGAAGCCCTTCTACCGGTCTCCCTCACGGGGCAGTGGGAGGATCGGGCAGCTCCAGGGCCTGGCGGTCGACTCTGCCTCGGGGCTCGTCTACGCGGGAGACGTGGCGGGCGGCCGCATCCTCTGCCTGTCTTCCGCGGGGCAGCTCCTGGCGAGCATCCCTTGGGCGCTGAGCGGATTTGCGGTCGGACCGGGCGGGGACCTCTACCGACTGGTACGGCGCGACAGGAGCGCGTACGTGCTCGTGGCTCGCGGGGTTGACGGCACCGACCGCGATGTCTACCGCTTGCCGACTCCCGGCAGTGGCGAAACGCTTCCCGGCGAGGACGAGATCGGCGCCAATCGAACCGTGGCCTCGAGCGTGTTCGCCAGCCCGCGCATCCTCGGCTTCGACTTGCAAGGCGGCCTCATCCTGCGTCACGTCGACCCCGCGAAGCCCGGCAAGCTGCTGGTACGGCGATACTCCCCGGACGGCAAGAGCTCACGGGAGCTGGGCGAACTACGCGCCAACGGCGCCGACGAACCCTTCGCCGTGACCACTGCCGGAAAGGTCCTCGCGATGGACTTCGACGCTTCGCAGGCGCCCGCGGGCTCCGTTGTAATGCAGCAGCTTCAGTAGCCGCCGCCGAACAACTCCGAGAAGGCGAGGCCCGATTCGCGCAGGCTCCGCCGCTCGGCGTACCGGCTCAATGCGGCCTGGACCTTGGGAGCGGGTACTCCGCCTTGGCGGGCAGCCTCGGTGACGAGGTCGAGGAACCGCTTCTGGCTCGAAGCCTGCCAGGAGGCCCATTGCCGGGCTTGGCCCGGATAGCCCGCCAGGCGTGTGGCCAACTCCAATACGCGCAGGACTTCGATGCGCGCTGCCAGGTGGTCCGGGTCCAACGTCGCGAGCGTTGTCGTGAGGACCGAGACGGCCGTGTCGTGGTCCTTGTGCGTCATCGCGGCCTCCGCGCGCTCGATGTCGGATTGCCAGGCGCGATCGGCGCGGTCGAGGGCAAGCGCTCGCAACAGATGCGGCGACTTCACGCCCAGCCTCTCGAAGTCGCGCGCGATCAGACGCTCGGCCTCGGGAAACGCAATCGTGGCGTCGGGAGGCCGGGTCGCGGGCCGAGAGACAGGGGAGAGGCCAGGCAAGACGGCCGGTGCTGCGACCGGGGGCACGGCCGGCGACGGGGGCCGACCGGCAGGTTCGGACTCCGGCAAAAGCCAGGCGATAAGGGCCAGGATCGCGAAAGCGTAGAGGATGCCGGCGGCCGCCAGGGTCGAGTAGCTGAACCGGACGTGACCGGGGGGCGGACCCGCGGGGAGCGGCTCCGATTGGACTTCGGGCTCGCCCGGGGCCGGCGGGAACAGCCCGGCGAGGGCGACCTGCGGTTGGCCCAGGCTGCGTCCGAGGGTAAAGGCCAGCTCCTGGACGAAGACGCGAGAGTTGGGGGGGACGCGACGGTAGATGCCGGCCAGCAGGCGCAGGGTCTCCTCATTTCTGCCTGCGGCGAGCACGATGGCGGCGGCCGGCTCGACGTAGCTCGGATGGGTCCCTCGCTCCAGCAAGAGCAGCACGAACGGGAGGGCTGCGGGGTCGCCGATCTTTTCGAGCAGCTCCAGGCCGCGTTTCACAGCCCAGGTCTGGTTCAGCTCCAGCAGCGAGCAGACGGCCTGGAAGGCCGACTCGGGCGCTCTCATTCGCAGGCTGTGGACGGCTCGAAGGCTCACCTCGGGGTCTCGGTCCTTCACCAGCTCTCGCAGGCAGGCCCGGGCCGGCGGATCGTCGAGACGGCCGAGCACGCCGGTGGCCGCGAGACGGACGCGGCGGTCGCGCGAGTAGGTGAAAGGCTGCGTGAGCGCAAGGGCGTCGGGCATTCGCAGTTCCGCCGCGGCCTTCAATAGAGTCACTATCGTCAGTGAATCCTTAGAAGTGGCCAGAGCCTTCCTCACGGCCTCTGCAGTGAGCAGCCCTTCTTCTTGAAGCTGCCGGAGCTCCGTCACCGAGGGTTGTCCCGGAGTGGGAAGAGCCGTTAGAGCTGCCGGATGTTCCGAGGAGAGGCCGAGGATTTCGCTCAGGCATTGACGCTTGGCGCCGTCCTCCAACCGCAGCAGCAAACGCTCCAGCTCCTTGCGATGCTCCGGGCCCTGCTCGACCGCCAGCGCCCGAGCCGCCGCTTCGTACAGCCGCGGATCCGTCTCTCCCACAAAGAAACTCTTCAGCAGCTCGAGGCGCTTGCCGAAACGCATCGTCCGCAGAACGTGCAAAGCCGCCGCGCGCTCCGCGACGGCCGGAGCCGAGATCATCGCACGCAGGTGGCTGAGGAACTCCTCCTTCGACACCCGCATCGATACCCGGATCGCGGCTGCCCGCACCCGCGGGTCGGGATCGGCCAGGCAGACCACTGCCGCCGCCTGGTCGGCCTCGCCTCCGGCCAGCTCGATAGCAGAAACGGCGTTGGCGCGCACGCGCGGGTCCGGGTCGCGCAGGCATGCGCGAAAGAGCAGGACCGACTCGGCATCGCCCACCAGCGCCAGCGCGCTGAGCATGCTGGCCCGCACCGCAGGGCGCGTCTCGGCAGGCAGCAGCCGAGACAGTGTTTGCGCAACCGGCCTGGCTCCGGTTTGCGCTGCGAGCTCCAGCGTGCCGGCCAGCGCGCCCTGCGCGTCCTCGACCTCGCCCGCGAGACTGTCTTCGAGGGCCGACAACGCCTTGGCAGCGGGCTCCGACATCGGCGCGAGCTGGCGCAACAAGCCGCGCGCCGTTTCGAGCGCGGCCTGGCGAACCATCGAATCCGCGTCTCGCAACAAAGGCCCGAGCCCTGCGAGCAGCCGCCGATCCGGAATCGAGGCCAGCTCGCGCAACGTTCCGAGCCGCACCTGGGCCGAGTCGTGCTCCAGGTTGAACAACAAGCGTTGGAGGGTCTCTTCGGAGACTTCAACCGGCGCCGCCGCGGCGCTCCTCTCCACGGTCGCGAGCGCGCAGGCGGCCTCGGACATCACCGGCGCGAGCGTCTCCAGGGCCGCGCGTGCACGCCGCCGAACCTCGGCGTCGTCGCCGCCGTGGAGCGTCGTCAGCACGGAAACGCTCGCGGGGGTCGCCAGGACAGCCGCGACGTAAACGGCGGACACGCGCATCCGGAGCTGGGGGCTCTCGGCCATCGCGCGCAGCGTGGGCATCACGTCCTGGCCGGCAACGCCCGCGAGCGCCAGCACCGCGTTGGCGCGCACACGATTGTGCGAGTCCGACAACGCCGGCGAAAGCGCGGCCGCGTGCGTCCTGGCGTCGAGCAAACCGATCGCCTCGATGGCGTTGGCGCGCAGACGGGGCTCGTCGGCGGACAGGAAAGGAACCAGGGCCGGTGCGTCGGCCGCGGCGCCGAGACGGCCGGCGGCGCTGACGAGGGTGGCCAGGACTCCCGGATGCTGCGGAGAGGTCAAAGAATCGAGAAGCCGCGGAAGCAGATCGGCGCGCCCCAGCCGCACGACCTCCCGAATGGCGGCGACGCGGGTCTCGGCTGAAGGGCTGGCAAGGCGCTCCTCCAGCGGAGACTCGACCGGGAATAGCACCTCCGCGGCGTCGCCGGCGAAGACGCCGGCCGGCGGGGGCGTTTCGCCGCAATCGTCGAACAACTCTCGCGCTGCCGCGGAACCCTGTCCGGCGCGGAACTGCAGAGACCCAAGGGCCATGCGGCGCGCCTCTCCCACGGCCGCGCGCAGCGCCTCCCGCAGTCTGGGGAGACTCACTTCATCCTCCCAGTAGCGGAGCAAGTAGAGGGCCGAGCGCAGCGTCAGGTCCTGGCGGCTCGCGAGCATCTCGTCGAGTGAGGCGAGCACGCTTTCGCGTTCCTGAGCGTGGAGGGCGCGCGCTGCGGCGACGCGCACCCGGTCGTGCGGGTCCTGCAGCAGCGGGATCAACTCCTGCGGCAGGTCGGGAGTACCGGTGGCGACGAGCGCTTCGATCGCGGTTGCCCGAACGCGCGGGTCCGGATGGGACAGGTACTGCTCCAGCCGCGCCTGGGCGCGCAACCCCCAAGCGGCGGCGAGCGACTGCAACAGCGAACAGACCACGAACGGGTCGGTCTCACGCGCCAGCAGGCCTTCGAGCATGGCGGGCACTCGAGGCTCGAGCAGCGTCGCCAGGTGGCGCGCCAGCTTGGCCCGCACCCCGGGCTCAGGGTCGGCTAGCATCGATTCGAGCCGTTCGAACGTGACGGCCTGGGCATCGGGCGCGCCAGGCAGGTCGCGGAAGAGCCGCTCGGAGTAGGCAGCCAGCAAGCGCCGGGCCTCCATCCGCAGCGTGGGGCTCGTGTCGCCCGCCGCGATCTGACGGATGCCTCGAAGGGCCGCCAGGCTCGGATAACGGCCCAGTTCCTGGAGCGCGGCCAGGCGCGCGTCCTCCAGCGGACTCTCCAGGTCCTTCAGGATTGCCGCCAATCCTCGGCCGTATTCGATCACGGAGTTATTCTAGTCTAGAGTTTCGCCATTTTCTTTCTAGGCCGCCCGCTTCTCCATGGGCATGTGGCGTTGTTGGATGATTTCTCTCATGACGTAGTCCTCGATAGGGTGTGTCGATAAATCGCCAGAGCTCATCAAATCTCGCCTCAC
>JACQFU010000068.1 GCA_016199905.1 Candidatus Wallbacteria bacterium | reverse complement strand
TGGTGATGCGCATCAGCAGTAGAACACTCCAAATTATTGAGCGATCCGCTCGACTTGTGGGTCATGCAGGAAATCGAGATGCCGCATGGTGACTGCATGGAAACGGGACAAGTGCCGGGATGGAAATGGCGAAACTCTAGCCTAGTCCCCCTCCCTCCGCATTGCCGCTTCCTGCATGGGGTGCTACCCTCCCCATCGGGGGATCGGCACTTTGCCAGACGATGACTTCTTCCGAGAACCGTTCCGTCCTTCCCTTCGGGTGGTCATGGGAGACAGTCTCGATCTGGGCCCTGGTGCTGGCTGTCTTCTACGCCCTGCAGCCGGTCTTCGGCATCCTGTTCATGACTTACATCATGAGCTACGCGGCCAATCGCGTGGTGCGTCTTCTGACGGGGGATAGCTCTTCCCGGCTTTGGTTTCGCCAGCCGGTCGTGGCGATCGTCTACACGTCGACGCTGGCCGCGGGCTTCCTGGTAGCGCAGTCGGTCATCCCCCGAGCGATCGAGCAAGGCAAGTGGCTCCTCTCGCAAGTCTCGAGCATGAACCTGGAGCGGATGCGGGACGACTTGCTGGCCCGCACCATCGGACGTATCGAGTTCGCCCGCTTTCGCCACAGCGCCCAGCACGAGCGCTCTCTGCGCGAGTACGCCGCCACCCACGGCAAGGTCACGAGCTTTCCCGAACTTCGCCAGCTCGCGCTGCAAATCCGTCAGAGCTTCGAGGAGATTCTGATCGAGCAGGAGACCGAGCACACGCTGGAGCAACTGCGTCGGTCCGGAGAGCTCGACGAGTTGTACCGCCAGTGGCTGCGCGCCAACCGGGCCCCCCAGGAGCTGACCGCCAACGAGGCCCTGCGCCGCCTGCTGACCGAGGAGTACGACGGCAACTTCGCGGCCGTCTACGGCGAGACCGCGCTCCAGAAGGAGAAGCAGGGCCAACCCTACGTGGAGAAGCGCAACACCGCGAACCTCGATCGCGTGACGGCCCAGCTATTCTCCGTGGCCCGCGATCGCGAGACGGCCGAACGCACCATCGCTCGCACGCGCGCCCGCGAGCGCGTCCGGGCGTTTTCGCCTCGAGAGCTGGAAGAACGATTCCGCGGCTTCTACCATAACGAAGTGCCCAGGCGCTTCTCCGCCTTCGGCTACTCCTACGACAAGTTCCTGCTCATCGAGAAGGCCGCCGACGAGCAAGACTACCGGACCAAGCTCGGCGACGACGCCAGCGACGAAGGCTCGCTCGAGGAGCGCTTCCAGGCCTGGATGGAACTGCGGCTTGCCAAGGAGAGCCGCTTGAGCCAGCTCCTCGGCGACACCTCCGACACGCTTCGCGCCACCCTTCCCCGGGTCACGGGCTGGCTTACCAACGCCATCAACAATGCTCTCGCCTTCGGCTTCGACGCCCTCGTTTCGCTGATGTTCAGCTTCATGATCGTCTGGGAGATCCCGCGGTTGGAGCGCGCCTTCAACCGCATTCGCGGCACCCGCGCCGAACGGATCTTCGCGGAGGTCGCGCCGGGATTGCGCCAGCTCGGCACCGCCGTCGGTGCCGCCTTCTCGGCGCAGTTCGTCATCGCCAGCATCGATGCCTGCCTGGTCTTCGCCGTGCTCACCTGGCTGGGGATGCCTTCCGCCATCTTCCTGTCGACCATTGCTCTCTTCTGCTGTCTCATCCCCTACGTGGGGATGATTATCGCCGCGGGACCCGTGCTGTTCGTCGCGCTGCAGCAGGGCGGTCCCAGCCTTGCTTTCCAGACCGCCGTCGCGCTCTTCTTCATCCACGAGTTCGACGCCTGGCTGCTGAGTCCGGCCATTGTGGGAGAGTTCCTGAGTCTGAGTCCGATCGCCGTGATCTTCGTCCTCTTCATCGCCCAGCCGATCTTCGGTCTCTGGGGCCTTCTATTGGGCGTGCCGGTGGCGGTCTTTGTCCTGAACGACGTCCTCCTGCGGCCCGTCGCGCCCGAGGGGCCTCCGAGGTGAAGGCGACAGCCGGGCAGCGCGCCTTCTCGCTCATCGAGATCCTGCTCGGCAGCGCCATCCTCGTGGTCGTGCTGTACGGGCTGATCCAGCTGCTCACGACGGGCCGCAAGATGGAGGAGGGCGTCGGCGGCCAGCTGGCGCTCCAGGCCGATGCGCGCAAGGCACTGGCGAGTTTCCTGCGCGAGCTTCAGGAGGGCATCGTCGTCGTCCGGCCTGCGCCGGGGCAAACGCTCTCCTATGCGCTGGTGCGGGACAAGGTGAACCGGATGGCGTTCTACTCCATCGTGCCCTCCGGGAAGGACCAGTACGAGCTGAGGCGCGACCTGACGGACCGCTCGGGCACCAAGCGCGAGGTCCTGCTGAAGGGAATCGCCCGCATGACCTTCACGGCACTGACGGACCGCGCCCTGATGCTTCACGCGATCTTCGGCACCGGCGACCGCCGCTTCGCTTTCCACACCCAGGTACGCCTGCGCAATCGTGCCGCGGCCGAGCCGTTCTTCGAGGCGCCATGAAGGGAGCCTCCGGCCTCCAGTCCCTCCGGGGCTTCTCGATGATCGAAGTGCTCGTCGTGTCGTCGATCGTCGCGTTGGCGCTGTTGCCGATGATCGACGTGTTCCGCTCGGGCTCGCGACAACTGGAGCAAACGCAACCCTACCACCAAGCAGTTTTCTTGGGCGAGAAGTGCC
>JACQFU010000067.1 GCA_016199905.1 Candidatus Wallbacteria bacterium | reverse complement strand
TCTGGTGTTCACGCTGGTGGGCTGCTGGCTCTTCTTCCGGAAGATCATCCACCCGCTCGAGATCATCATCGAGTACTTGAACAAGTTCGCCACTCGTCGGATCCCGGACGAACTGCCCCGCGACCTCTCCAAGGAACTGGCGGATTTTACCGCCAACCTGTCGCTGTTCATGAACGACTTCAAGGGCTTCAGCGACAAGCTCGAGGAGACCCACAAGCTGCTCGTCTACTCCAGCAAGGAGACGACGAAGAGTTACAAGAACCTGGTCAAGTCGTCCAAGACGCAGAGTTCCAAGGCCTCCAACGTGGCCGGAACACTCGAGCAGATCAGCCAGAACGTCACCAAGATCTCCCAAAACGTGCAGGAATTGGTCGCAACAGCCGAAGAATCCTCCTCTGCAATGGAGGAAATGGCCGCCAGCGCTCACGAAGTCGCCAAGAACGCGATGTCCGTGGCCGCCCTCTCGGAAGACACCGCCCAGAAGGCGAAGCGCTCCGGTGAGACCGTCAACGACACGATCCGCGGCATCAACACCATCTCGAGCACCATCGGCGACCTCACCAGCGTCATCAACAACCTCGGCGTCAAATCGGGCAAGATCGGAACCATCATCCAGACCATCTCCAACATCTCCAAGCAGACCAACCTGCTGGCGCTCAACGCCGCCATCGAAGCCGCGCGCGCCGGCGAACACGGCAAGGGGTTCGCCGTCGTGGCCGAGGAAGTGCGCCGGCTGGCCGACGACTCGTCGCGAGCCACCCTGGAGATCTCGTTGCTCATCTGAGGCATCCAAGACGAGGTGAAGAACGCCGTCCAGACTTCGGAGAACGGCCGCCGCCAGATCGAGATGGAGATTGCCAAGGCCCAGATGGCCGAATCCGCGGTCAAGGACATCATCAGCAACATCCACAAGGTCACGACGGCGATGAAGGAAATCAACATCGCCACGCAGGAACAGAAGGCCGGCAGCGATCAGGTCGTGAAGGGCGTCGACTTCGTCAGCAACTTGACGCAGCAGATCTCCCAAGCGATCCAGGAGCAGACCAAAAACACCGCCGCGGCCACGGGCGATGTGAACGACATCTCGCGCGACATCGCGCAGAACCTGGCCAGCCTGGAAGCGCTCTCGATGCTGACGCACCGCATCACGGAGCAGTCGATGGACATCATCAAGGCGTCCAACCGGTTCTTCCGTCAGTCCGGCGGGCCGGCACCGATGTCCGGCAGCGACAACAGGCCGCGCCCCTCCCAACGCGCGCTCCCGAACCCGTTCGAGGACGATCCGCCCTCCGACGGCGACTCCCGCGAAGACGAGGCGGAGTCCGACCTCTCCCGCGCATGACCGCCGGACCGCCGCGCGGTCCCGCGCTCACGGTCGACCTGATCATCGTCCCGGAGGGAATCGACGACGCGGTGGTCTTGGCGCGCCGGAAGTTCCCGCCGGTGGGGTGGGCGCTTCCCGGCGGTTTCGTCGATCTCGGTGAGACGGTGGAGGCCGCGGCCGTCCGGGAGGCGCAGGAGGAGACGGGCCTCGCGGTCGAACTGGAGCGGCAGTTCCACGTCTACTCCGATCCGGCCCGGGACGCACGCCAGCACACGGTTTCAGTGGTTTTCCTGGCGCGGGCCAAGGGCGACCCGCGGGGCGCCGACGACGCGGAGGAGGCGCAGATCTTCCGGGTAAGCAAGCTGCCGTCGCCGCTGGTGTTCGACCACGCGCTGATCCTGGACGACTTCGTTCGCCGGAGGCACTGAGCCCCGGCGCCTGGCCTGGAGATGGGGATGGCCGAGTCGTCAGCGCCGGCGCGACAAGCCGGCATCGAAGCTCTCTGGTTCTCGCTGTTGGAGCCCGGAGTGGCCCGGACCCTGGCGATGCCGTTGCTGGTGCTGGCGGCGCTGGCCTTCCACGCGGCCCGGTTGGCGAAGTTCTGGATATTCCGGTTGAGGTTGTTTCCTCGGACCCGCCTCGAAGCGTTCACGGTATCGATCGGGAACCTGGCGGTGGGAGGCACGGGCAAGACGCCGGCGACGTTGCTGGTGGCGCGATTCCTCTCGGAAAGGCAGGGCTCCGGTGTGGCTGTACTTTGCCGTGGGTACGGTTCGCGAAACCGGGAGTGGGTTCGACGCGTCAGCGATGGGGGCGCTCTGGCTGCTGACGCGGGGCTGGGAGGCGACGAAGCCTACTTGCTGGCGTCCGGCTTGACCGGAGCCTCCGTCTATGTGGGAAAGCGCCGGGCGCTGACGGGGCGCGCCGCAGCCGCAGACGGACACGCAGCCGTGGTGCTTGACGACGGCTTCCAGTACTGGCGACTGGAGCGGGACCTGGACATCGTCTGCTTCAGCGCGCTCTGGCCACTGGAGGCGTACCGGCTGTTTCCGATCGGCATCCTGCGCGAGCCGCTCGCCCGCCTCAGGGATGCCCGTTTCGCGCTGGTGAGCGGGGCCGGCGACGTGCCGCCGGAACAGGTGGCGAGGCTGGAGCGGACCCTGCGGGAAGCGGCTCCCGGCATCGGGATTGCGCGGATCGATTCGACGATACGCGGGCTGTCGTGTCCCGGCACACGGGAGCTGCTCGGCGGCAGGGAGCTGGTAGCGGGCAAGAGGGTGCTGGCTGTTTCGAACATCGTGAACCCCTCGCGGTTTCTCAAGTCGCTGGCGCGTGATCTGGGAGCCGAGGGCGCGGCACTGGCGTTTCCGGATCACCACTGCCACGCCCCGGCCGATGTGAAGCGAATGTTCGCCCGGGCCGTCGCCGAGCGCGCGCACGCGATTGTGGCGACCGAGAAGGACGAGCAATCGCTGGCCGAGCTGGCTTTGCCGCATTCCACGATCCCGCTCTGGATCGCGCGCAGCGAGCCGGTGCTCTCGGGCGAGGTGGCTGCCGAGCTCTTGCGCGCGCTCGCGGAGGGGCTGGGCGCACGGCGTGCCGCCGGGGGAGCTGCGCGTTAAAGTAGTTTCCGATGATCATCCTCGAAGAGCTGGAAGAGCTGGAGCGGGACCTGGGCAACGACAGGGGGCAGCTTCGGGATCGCATTGTCGCCGAGCGGGGCCAGATCCGGGAACGTCGCGTCGACAAGCGGCTGGGCGAGATCCTGGTCGAGGAGGGCCACCTGAGCCGGGAGGACCTGGAGCGGGCGCTCGGAGAGCAGGCGGCGATTCCGGAGTTGCCGCTGGGAAAGCTCCTGGTGAAGGGCGGCTACGTGAGCGCTTTCAAGGTCTACAAGGCGCTGGGCAAGCAGTACGGGATCGACCCGACGACCTGCAAGGATGTGCGGCCCATCGGCGAGCAGCTCGTATCCGACGGCGTGATCACGTCGGCTCAGCTGGCACGCGCGCTGCAGGTCCAGCGGGAGGCCGGCAACAAGGAAATGTTGGGCCGCGTTCTGGTGAAGCTCGGTTTTGCGGACTTGCACCAGGTCTACGAAGCGCTCTGTCACCAGTTGGGCCACATCCTGTGCCACCTGGCCAGCGAGGTTCAGAGCCGCGAAGCGATCGCGGAGCATCTGGAGGATTGAGAAGGGGCTACCTCACGCTCCAGCGCGTCTCGGAGACGCCTGCGTGGTGGTTGGCCAGGCGGGCCAGGCTGAAGAGCAGGTCCGAGAGGCGGTTGAGGTAGACGCCCAGCGCCGGGACGATGGGCTCGAGGGCGTCGAGCACGGCCAGAGCGCGCTCGGCGCGGCGGCAGACGGTGCGCGCGACGTGGAGCTGGGCGGCCAGCCGCGTTCCGCCCGGCAGGACGAAGGCGCGGATCGGCGGCATCTGCTCGAAGGCGCGATCGATGACGGGCTCCATCCAGCTCTCGGCTCCCACGGCCAGGCGCGAGCCCGCGGGCAGCAGCTCGAGTTTCTCGGGCGCCGTAGCCAGCTCGGCGCCCAGGTGGAACAGCTCGTTTTGCGCGCGCTCCAGGGGCGCGTCCAGCTCGGCGAGGGCGGCAGGCTGCCCCGGTGCGGCAAGCTCGGCGCGGGCCAGGCCCAACGCGCTGTTCAGCTCGTCGACGTCGCCGTAGGCCGCGATGCGCGCGCTGCCCTTGGAGACGCGCGTGCCGCCGAAGAGGCCCGTCGAACCGCCGTCCCCGGTCTTCGTGTAGATCTTCATCCAAAAGACCTGTTGAGGCTAATGGGTTCGCTCAGAGCGTCAGGTCGCTCAGGACCAGCGCCACGCTCCCCATGTTCTGCTGCTTGTCGATCTCGAAGCGCACCACCTGCACTGTGACCGGGAATCGCTCGATGCGGGAGAGGAACTCCACCATGTCCCGCAAGTAGAGATTGCCAAGCCGCACCTCCACCTTGTTCGGCTCGGTTGCCGAGGACTCGGAGAGCTTGCGGATCGTGGGCGTCAGCGCCAGCTCGCGGCCGACCTTCTCGACGCGGGCTTCGATCGACTGGGCATCGGCCTGGCCGCCTCCCGTCAGCTTGTCGCACTGGGCGTTGACGGTGCGCAGCTCTTCGGCGGCCGCTGCCTGCCGGGCGTGCTTCTCGACCTCGGCGTGCAGCTTCTCGAGGCGATCCGAGTTGGGCCCCGCAATCAGCGCGAAGTAGACGTAGAGCCCCACCAGGACTCCGAGCCCCATTCCGACCTGGCGCTTCGTGATGTCGAGGTTTCCCATCGTCCTCATCCCACCAGCTTGAACTGCACGCGGAACTGCACGCGCACGGAGTTTTCGGGCGAGGGGCCCGACTCGATCTTGCGTACGCCGCTGAAGAACTGCGACTTCTTGATCGCCTCGGTGATCTGATCGGCTTCGTCGTTGCTGGAGGCGTCGGCGACGATGGTCACCAGGCCCGTCTCGACGATGAAGCTCCTCAACGTGAAGCTGGAGCCCTTGGGCACGTTGCGGCTCACTTCGTTGAGGATGCCGATGTTGCTGACCGGGCCTTTCTTGAGGACGCCCAGGCGGCGGTGGGCCTCGTGTAGCGCGATCTCGAGGGCGTCCGGCGCGACCTTCTTGCGGCCGCGGGCCTCGCTGGCCTTGTTGATTGCGTCGATCTCCGTCTGGGTCTTGGCGGCCAGCTCGGTGGCGCGCGCGTCGAGCCGGCGGATCTGCCAGACCTGCAGCATCACGAAGATCAGCATCAGCACCAGCACGGTCGTGACGGCGGCCGAGATCTTCTGGTGGTGGTACTTCCAGAACGATCGGCCCTCCTTGAAGAAATCGACCTGTACCTCCCCCGCGGTCCGCTTGAAGGGGCTGACCAGGTCCCGCGCCGCGAGCGCCACGCCGTAGGCGCCTGCGAAGCGTCCCAGATCCTCGGCCAGTTCCCGGGGCACGGCGGGCGCGCCCGTGCAGCGAGCCGGCGCCGCGGGCACACCCAGCTTGGCCGAGAGCTGCTCGGCGAATCCCGC
>JACQFU010000617.1 GCA_016199905.1 Candidatus Wallbacteria bacterium | reverse complement strand
TGGCCACGCTCGACGTCGTCCGGTTGCCGAGCCGCTTCGTGGAGAGCGCCATCGCGCAGTCGATCATCTACGTGGCGGTCGAGAACTTCTTCGTCGAGGACGTGCGCGGCCGGTGGCGGCTCACGTTTTCCTTTGGCCTGATCCACGGGTTCGGGTTCTCGTCTGCGCTGCGCGAGACGGGGCTCCCCTCCTATGGCCTGTTGCCGTGCCTGCTCTGCTTCAATGGCGGCGTCGAGATGGGCCAGCTGGCGATCGTCGGAATGCTTTTCCCCATGCTCAGGCTGGCCGCCCGGTGGACGCGCTACGACCTGGTAGTGAAGCAAGGCGGGTCGGCCGTGATCCTTCTGTTCGGCCTCTACTGGTTCTTCAAGCGGGCCTTCGGGACCTGATGGAACCAATGACCTCGACGACGCGATTCACTCTCCTTGCCGCGACGTTGGCGTTGGCCGCGGCAGCCCCGCTCGGCGCGCACTCCGGCCACGCCCGCAGCAAGGAGATCGAGATCTCGCATCGCGTGGTCCTCTCGCCGGGGGCGCTCGAGGTGCGTCAAACCCAGGTCTACACAGGAAAGATGGCCGCCAGCCTCTTTGGCGAAGTCGACGCGGACGGCAACGGCACGATCTCTGCCCAGGAACGCGAGGCCGGGCTCAGGGAGGGCGCAAGGCAATTCACCGAGGCCATGGGAGTCCTGGTCGATTGGTTGCCCGCCGAATCCACGGGTGTCACGGCCACGTTCCTCGAACTGCCCGAGTCCCGCCCCGTTCCGGGCGGACCGCCGCTGGAGGCCGTCACGCTCGTCCGGGCCACCTACCGGTTCCACGCAGCGCCCGGCGTTCGTCCTTTCGATCTGGTGATCGCCCAGTTGAACGCCAATCGAATCACGGGCGAGATCCAGGCGCAGGGCGGTCTGCGCCTGTTGAAGGCCAACTGCGGGCAACTGGCCATCGATTCGGTGAGCGAGATGCTGTCGCAGGCAGGCTCCCCGGAGAGCTTTCAGGTCCTGTTCACCGAGTCCGGAGCGGCCGGTGCGCCCGCGGCGGAAGGCGGCGTCCCGCCTGCGGCCGCGGCCGTCGCAGGCCTGGCGCTGTTTGCTGCCGGGATTGGCGTGGGGCGTTCGAAACGGGGGAAGACGGCGGCCTGCGGCGCGGAATCGGATCCGGCAGGCCGTTCGTGACGATCCGGAGGACCTATCGATGGCGAAGAAGCGTTCCGATAGTGCTCGAATAGTCTGGTTGCCGGGCGACGGCGTCGGCCCCGAGGTCGTGCGCGAGGCGAGGCGCGTGGCGGAGCGCGCGGCGGCCGCCAAGGGCGTCGCCATCGAGTCGCGCGAGTTCCCGTGCGGCGGGCTCTACTGGCAGCAGACCGGAAAGGAGTGGCCGGACGGGGCGTTCGAGACCTGTCGCGACTGGTCCGACGCAGTGCTGCTGGGCGCGGTTGGGTGGCCCGGCGCGTTCTTGCCCAACGGCGACCTGGCCGGCGGCGGCGTGCTGTTCGGGCTGCGCTTCGGCCTGGATCTCTACGCCAACGTCCGCCCCGCGAAGCTCTATCCCGGCATCCCGCACCGGATCGCCGGCAGCTTCCGCACCGTCTGGCCGCCCGAGTCGATCGACATGGTCCTCATCCGCGAGAATACCGAGGGCTGCTACGCCCCCGTGCATGGCCAGCTTTCGCGCGGGGGCACGGTGGAGGTTGCCGTCGACTCCCGCATCATCACTCGCAAGGGCGCCGAGCGCGTCATCCGCCACGCGTTCCTCACCGCCCGGGCGCGCAACGGAGCTCCGGCCGACGGCAAGCGCCGCGTCACCTGCATCGACAAGGCCAACGTACTTGCCGGCTGCCGCCTGTTCCGCGCCGTCTTCGACGAGGTGGCCGCCGAGAACCCGGACATCGAGCACGAGTACTTCTACATCGATGCGTTCATGCAGGCCCTCGTGCGCCAGCCCGAACACTTCGACGTCGGAGTCACCACCAATATGATGGGCGATATCGCCACCGATCTCGCCGCAGTCCTGCAGGGCGGAATGGGAGTGGCGCCGTCGGGTGAAATCGGCGAGCGTCACGCCATGTTCGAGGGCGTCCACGGCAGCGCTCCCGACATTGCCGGCAAGGGAATTGCCAACCCTCTGGCCGCGATCCTGTCGGCGGCGATGATGTTCGACTGGCTCGGCGCGCGAAAGGGCGTCCGGGCGTGGCGCGAGGCCGGCGCAGCTATCGAACGCGCGGTGGTGTCGATGGTCGCCTCCGGAGAGGGATTGTCGCCCGACCTGGGTGGCAAGGCCTCCACCGCGGAGGTCGGCAACGCCGTGCTCAGACGCCTCGAACCGGCGATGCGTCGAGCGAGTAGCTCTTCAGCGCGTCTTCCTCGTCGGCGTAGAGCTTGAAGAACTTGATCAGCTTCGTGATCTGCAGCGTGTCCTTGAGCGGCCCCGGCACGCGCAGCAGCCGGATGTCTCCGCCCTTCTGCCGGAAAGAGGACACAAAAGACGCCAACAGTCCCAGCCCCGCGGAGTCCATGTAGCCGCAGTCGTGCAAGTCCAGCACGACCGCTACTTCGTTGGTCCCCTGCAGCCGCTCGAAGGTATCCTTGAGCTGGCGGTAGTTGGCGTAGGTGAGGTTCGCCCCCAGCGCCACCAGCCGCACGTCCCCGTGTTTCGTCTCCGATATGAATGGCCGCTCTGCCATCAGCCGCCAATCATAGGCGCCCGCTCCATCCCAAGTCAAGACGACTCCGCCTGAAGGGCTGCGTTCGCAAGAAGTCGGAGACCGCGTCGCCGGCCTCCTGACACCAGGCGCCCGACTCCTGATACCATCCGCCCCGTGAATGCATCGACCGCTCCCGAGGAACTCGTACCCGACAGCCGCGGTTACTTCGGCCGCTTCGGCGGCCGCTTCGTGCCCGAGACCCTGATGACCGCCGTAGGCGAGCTGACGGCCGCCTACGAACGTCTGGAGCGGGACTCGGCCTTCCACGCCGAGTTCGAGCGGCTGCTGCGCGACTACGTCGGCCGCCCGACCGCGCTCTACCTGGCCAGCCGGCTGTCGGCCCACGTCAAACCCGGCATCCGCATCTACCTCAAGCGCGAAGACCTCTGCCACACGGGCGCCCACAAGATCAACAACGCCCTCGGCCAGGGCCTACTGGCGCGCCGACTGGGAAAGCGCCGCCTCGTCGCCGAAACCGGCGCCGGCCAGCACGGCGTCGCCACGGCCACGGTCGCCTCGATGCTCGGCCTGGAGTGCCGAGTCTACATGGGCACGGAGGACATGGAACGTCAGGCCCCGAACGTCTTCCGGATGCGCCTGCTGGGCGCGGAGGTCGTCCCCGTCGACACTGGCAGCAAGACCCTCAAGGACGCCATCAACGAAGCAATCCGCGACTGGATCACCAATCTCGACACGACGCACTACCTCCTCGGCAGCGTGCTGGGACCGCATCCCTACCCGCGAATGGTTCGCGACTTCCAGTCGGTCATAGGCAGCGAGGCGCGCCGCCAGCTCATGGAAGCCGAGGGCCGGCTGCCCGATTGGATCGTCGCTTGCGTCGGCGGAGGAAGCAACTCCATTGGCATCTTCCACTCCTTCCTGGAATCGCGCTCGGTGAAGCTGACGGGCGTCGAGGCAGGCGGACAGGGGTTGGCGACGGGTCTGCACGCCGCCCGCTTCGCCGGCGGCTCGCCCGGCGTGCTCCACGGCTGCATGAGCTACGTGCTGCAGGACGAGGACGGGCAGATCCGGCCGACCCACTCGGTGAGCGCAGGCCTCGACTACCCCGCCGTCGGCCCTGAGCACGCTTACTACCAGGATCGCGGACGCATCGATTACGTGGCCGCCACGGACAGCCAGGCGCTGGCCGCCTTCGATTCGCTGGCCCGCCTGGAAGGCATCCTGCCGGCGCTCGAGAGCGCTCACGCCGTGGCCCACGTCGTGGAGGCCGGCAAGTCGCTCCCCGAGGGTTCGATCGTCCTGGTGAATCTTTCCGGCCGGGGCGACAAGGACCTCCAGACCGTGGCGCGCGAGAAGGGCTTCACGCCCGCAACCGGTACCTTCGCGCCGAGACCATGAGCCTCCTCACCGACGCTCTGCGCCTTGCCGTCGCCCGCGGCGATCGGGCCTTCATCCCGTTCCTCGCCGCCGGGTTCCCCGACCAGGAGACCAGCGAACGGGCCCTGCGAGCGGTCGCCGTGGCCGGCGCCGATGCCGTCGAGATTGGCATCCCCTACTCGGATTCGCTGGCCGACGGGCCCGTGGTCCAGGGCGCCTATCACCGAGCCATCGAACGCGGCCAAACCCTCTCGCGAACGCTCGAGATGGTCGGACGGCTCACGCGCGATGGCTTCCCCCCGGTCATCCTCATGGTCGCGTACAACGTCATATTCCGAGTCGGGTTGTCCAGATTTGCCGCTCTGGCGCGTGCCGCCGGGGCCTCGGCCGTGCTGCCGCCGGATCTGCCGGTCGAGGAATGGTGCGCCCTGGCAGGTGCCCTGGCCGAGCACGGCCTCGACGGGATCCGCCTGGTCGCCCCGACCACGACGCAGGAGCGCCTCCCGGCCATCGTCGGGAGCGCCACCGGGTTTGTCTACTACATCTCTCGCAAGGGCGTCACGGGCGTTCAATCCGAGCTTCCGGAGGGCCTGGAGGAAGCCGTGCGCCGCGTCCGCGCGGCGAGCCCCGTACCGGTCGCCGTCGGCTTCGGTATCTCCAGCCCGGAGCAGGCCGCGGCCGTCGGACGGGCGGCCGACGGATTGGTCGTGGGCAGCGCTCTCGTAAAGGCCCTCGACTCTCCGGCCGACCCAATCGGCCGCGTGCGCGCGCTCGCGACGGGCCTCCGCGTCGCCCTGACGGGCCTGGGCCCCCTGCCCCCCTCCACGCCATGAGCCGCATCTTTCTCATAGACGCCAACTCGCTGCTTTACCGCGCCCACTTCGCGATGATCGGCTCGCCCCTGGTGACGAGCAAGGGCTTCCACACCAGCGCCCTCTTCGGCTTCGTGAACATGCTGCTCCGGCTCTTCGACCGCGAGAAGCCCGACTACGTCGCCGTCGCCTTCGACAAGTCGGCCAAGACGTTCCGCCACGACCTCTACCCGGAGTACAAGGGCACTCGACAGAAGACGCCGGAGGAGCTGATCCCGCAGTTCCCCTACGCCCGCGACATCGTGCGCGCGATGAACCTGCCCGTCGTCGAAGTCGAGGACTACGAGGCCGACGATCTGCTGGGCAGCATGGCCCGGCATTTCTCTTCCCAGGGAGTCGATGTCGTCATCGTGACCGGGGACCGTGACTCGCTTCAGCTGGTGACTCCGAGTGTGAAGGTCCTCATGACCAAGAAAGGCGTCACGGAGACCGTGCTCTACGACGCGGCAATGGTCGAGGCCGACTTCGGCGTGACGCCGGCCCAGTTCGTCGACCTCAAGGCGCTCCAGGGCGACACGAGCGACAACATTCCCGGCGTGCCCAGCGTCGGACCGAAGACTGCCGCGAAGCTGATCGCCGAGCACGGCAGCCTGGACGGCGTCTACGCCAACCTCGACAAGGTGAAGGGCAAGCTACGCGAGAACCTCGAGAAGAACAAGCACCTGGCCTACCTCTCCCGCGACCTGGCGCGAATCCGCTCGGAGTTCGAGTATCCGCTGGAACTGTCGGCCTGCATCCCGGGAAGCTACGATCGCGAGGCGATGCGCCGGCTCTTCGTCGAGCTGGAGTTGCGCACCTTCGCGCGAATGATCGCCCCCGGAGAGACGGCCAGGGGAGCGTCGGGAGAAGACGAGCGCAGCCGCGAAGGCCCCCCGCAGCCTGAAGGCGAACCCCGGGAGCGAACCGCAACTACCGGCGCAGACGACGCGGACGCACGGCAACCCTCCGCCGCCGACTACCGCGCCGTCCTCACCGAGGCCGACTTCCAGGCGTTGCTCGACTCTCTGGCGGCAGCCGGCACGATCAGCCTCGATACCGAGACCACCAGCACCTCTCCGATGCTCGCCCGGCTGGTGGGAATGTCGCTCGCCACCTCCGAAAGGCACGCCCACTACATCCCCCTGACCCACGGCTACCTGGGCGCCCCCGAGCAACTGCCCCGCGACCGCGTTCTGGAGCGCCTCGCGCCGATCCTGCGCGATCCTGCCAAGCGCCTCGTCGGCCAGAACCTCAAGTACGACTTGATCGTGCTGGCCCGCCACGGCCTCGAGATCGCCCCTCCAGCCTTCGACACGATGGTCGCCAGCTATGTCCTGAACCCCAACCGGATGCAGCACAACATGGACGGCCTGGCCCTCGAGTTCCTCGGCGTGAAGTCGCTGCCTTTCTCCGAGGTCGTGCCGAAGGATCGCACGTTCGATACCGTGGAGGTCGGGCTCGCCACGCGATACTCGGGAGAGGACGCCGACCTGGCGCTGCGTCTCACCGGCTTCTTCGGCGATCAGCTCCGTGCAACGGGACTCCTCGAGCTCTTCAGCGCCGTCGAGATGCCGCTGCTACCCGTTCTGGCGCGCATGTAGATGAATGGCATCGCCATCGACTCGGATTACCTCCGGGAGCTGTCCAAGGAACTGCTCGTCGAAATCCGCTCCCTCGAGTCCAAGATCCACGGCATGGCCGGCGAAGAGTTCAACGTCAATTCGCCTCAACAGCTCTCTCGAATCCTTTTCGAGAAGATGGGTCTGCCCGTGATCCGCAAGACCAAGACCGGCGCCTCCACCGACGCCGCAGTCCTGGAGGAGCTGGAAAAGGCCCACGGAAGCGAGATCGCTGCGCTCATCAACCGCTACCGCCATCTGATGAAGCTGAGCGGCACCTACGTCGAGGCGCTCCCGTTGCTGGTCCACCCCGAAACGGGCCGCATCCATACCAGCTTCAGCCAGGTGGTCGCCGCCACGGGCCGTCTCAGCTCCAGCGATCCCAACCTGCAGAACATCCCGGTCCGCACCGAGGTCGGCACCCGCATCCGCAAGGCCTTCCGCCCCGAGCCGCGCGACTGGGTCTTCGTCGGCGCCGACTACAGCCAGATCGAGCTGCGCATCCTGGCTCACGTCACTCGCTCCCCCGTGCTGACCAAGGCCTTCTCCGAGGGCGGAGACATCCACACTGAAACGGCCAGCCTCATCTTCGGGGTTCCCCAGGAGCGAGTCGACTCCGCGATGCGCAACCGCGCCAAGGGCATCAACTTCGGCATCCTCTACGGGATGGGCGCTTTTGGCCTGGCCAACCGCCTCGATATTTCCCAGGCGGAGGCCAAGAAATTCATCGAGAGCTACTTCGAGCGTCTCCCCGAAGTGAAGGCCTTCATCGACTCCACGATCGCGCAAGCCCACAAGGACGGCCACGTGAAGACGCTGCTGGACCGCCGCCGCGACTTGCCGGAGATCAATAGCTCCAACGCCAACCTGCGCGCCTTCGCCGAGCGCACCGCCGTCAACACCCCCATTCAGGGCACTGCAGCGGACCTGATCAAGGTCGCCATGATCCGGCTCGACGCAGAGATGCGGACCCGCAAGTTGCGCTCGCGCCTGCTGCTGCAGATCCACGACGAGCTTGTCTGCGAATCCCCTCCCGATGAGGTCGAGCAAATGTCGGCCTGCTTGAAGCGCGTGATGGAGTCGGCCCTGGAGCTGTCGGTGCCGCTGATCGCCAACGTCCGGACCGGGGCGGACTGGTCCCAGCTCAAGTGAGGAGTGCGCTTCGGCCGCCGGAGCGCGCGTCAGGATGCCGGTCCTGGACATCGAAGGTCTCCACGGCCTCAGGGCCTTCGCCCGCCAGCTCGCCGCGAGCCTTGCGCCCGGTCAGGTCTGGCTGCTCGAGGGAGCGCTTGGGGCCGGCAAGACCACGCTCGTTCGCGAAGTCTGCGCTGCCCTCGGCATTCCCGAATCGCAGATCGTCAGTCCCACTTTCACGCTCGTGCAGGAGTACGAGGGTGGCCGGTTGCCCGTGGTGCACCTCGACCTCTATCGAATCGAATCGGGCCGGCCTCTCGACTCCCTTTTCTTGGAGGAGATTTTCCAGCGCCACGATTGCGTCTGCTTCGTGGAGTGGCCTGGCGTTGCCGCGCGCCTGCTTCCGCCCCACGCGCGCCGTCTGGCGATCGAGTTCGTCCACGGCGCCGACGACCGTCGACGCATCCTCACCGATGCCGGCGACCCTTCCGAGTGACCTCTCCGCGCATGCGCCTTAATACTGACTGACAACGGCCACCCAACCCCTCTCTCCCCCCCACTCCCAAGCCCGGAGCCCCTAGCCCGGAGCCCCTAGCCCCCTACCCCTTCCCTCCCATGATCCGCGTCCTCCTCGAAGCCGGCCGCCCCAAGCAGTGGGTGAAGAACGGGTTTGTCTTCGCCGCTCTTTTCTTCTCCCGGAAGCTGGCCGAGCCGGCAATGGTGCTGCGGAGCTTGACCGCGTTCTGCACTTTCTGCCTGCTTTCGAGCGCCGTCTACTACCTGAACGATCTCTGCGACCTCGAGGCCGACCGGGCCCACCCTACCAAGTGCCGCCGGCCTCTCGCGAGCGGCCGCCTCTCCATCGGCGCCGCGAAGGTCGCGACGGCGCTGCTGGCGCTTGCGGGCCTGGGACTGGCCACGAAGCTCGGTGTGCCGTTCGCGCTGATCGCCACCCTCTACCTGGTCCAAAACCTGGCCTACTCGTTCTGGCTCAAGAAGGTCGTCATCCTGGACGTGATGTTGATCGCGGCCGGGTTCCTACTGCGCGCCATCGGTGGGGCGGTAGCGTTGCCCGTGGCCTTCAGCGGCTGGCTCGTGCTCTGCACCGTGATGCTGGCCCTCTTCCTCGGATTCACCAAGCGCCGCCAGGAGATAGTCCTGCTCGGAGAGGACGCCTCGCGCCACCGCGAAACGCTCACTTCCTACAACTTGCCCTTCCTCGACCAGATGATATCGGTCGTGACGGCGTCGACAGTGATGTCCTACGCGCTCTACACCGTCAGCCCCGAGGTCGTGAGCAAGTACCACACGAACCACCTGGCGCTGTCGCTGCCGTTCGTGCTGTTCGGGATCTTCCGCTATCTCTTCCTCGTCCACGTCCGAAGCGACGGCGACAATCCCACTCGGGTGGTCCTGGGCGACCGCCCCTTGCAGGTCAACATCCTGCTCTGGGCGCTCTCCGTCGGGATCGTGCTCTACGCGTACTGAAGGAGCCCGCCCCCCCTCACGCCTCCAGCAAGTGCACCAGGTGCGCCAGCACTCGCATCCCGACTGCCGTGCCGCCGCGGCTGAAGATGCCCTGGTCCTTGTCGACGCTGAAGACCGCGGCGATATCCAGGTGCGCCCACTTCACGCCCTTCTCCACGAACTCGTCGAGAAACAGCGCGCCTTTGATCGTCGCGGGCGCCGAGAAGCTGGAGTTCTTGATGTCGGCGAAGTAGCTGCGGATGCCCTTCTTGTCGATTGGCT
>JACQFU010000616.1 GCA_016199905.1 Candidatus Wallbacteria bacterium | reverse complement strand
GATTGTCGCGCAGCGTGGCGGTTTCGTAGGAGACCGCCAGTTGGGTCGCCAGGGTCTCGACGAGTCTCTCGTCGTGCTCGGAGAACGCGATGCCGCCCAGCTTGCCCGCGAAGCAGAGCAGGCCGATCAGATGGCCCGACGATGCGACGGGCGCACCGACCAGCGTCTGCCCCTCGACGGCCTCGGTAGGCAACCCCAGCGCCTCCGCCAGCTCGGACGCATTCGAAGAGCGCAGCGGCCGTTTCGAGGCGAGCAACCGGCGACACAACGCGCTCTCGACGAGCAAGCCGGCCTCTCCCCAACGGCTGCCAGGCCCGAGTCCGCTGCTGGAAAAGGCCGGCGAGCGCTCGTCGAGGATGACGGCCGCGACGAAGCTTGCGCCCAGGACGTAGCGCGCGCCGCGGCAGAGCTTCTGCAACAGCACCTGGGGGGCCGTCTCCCGGGAAACCCGATCGGACAGCTCGAGCAGCTCGGCCAGCTGCGAGACGATCTGCCGCTCGGCTGTAGGTTTCTCCTGGGTGATGTCAATCGGACCCGGAAGCTCTTCTGAGTGGTCCGATGTCGCCGAGGCTCCCAGGCACTTGCGGACCAACGCGAGGATCAGGCGAGCCGGCGACGGTTTGAGCAGGACGTACTCGACGCCGCAATTTGCGGCCAGCGCGCGCGCCTCGCTTTCCAGGTAGGTGGCTGTGTAGAAGACGACCGGGATGTCCTGGAGGTCCGGATTCGCGCGCAGCCGGCGGACCAGCTCGGGGCCGTCCATTTCGGGCATCATGATGTCGGTGATGACGAGCTGAGGTTTCACGTGCTCGGCGATGTCCAGCGCTTCGCGTCCGTCGGCGGCTTCCAGCAGCACGTGCCCTTCGGACCTCAGGACCGCGACCAGATACTCTCGGTTCAGAGGCCGATCGTCGACGATGAGAATTCTGCCCATCCCTTTGACCTCCCGGCGGGACGTCTGCGGCAGCGTGGGGTTCTCTGGCCCTTCCTGCTGCTTCGAATGGCCCCCGCGCCTTGGCCTTCCGCAAATCTAGTTTAGACCCACGGGCCCTTCGACGCTATGGCGTCGTGAAGGGGCGATCCCTTCGCTTGCGCCGGGAAACCGCTTCCGGGTCGAGAGGATCGATGGAGACCTGCTGATGTCGCTCGTGAGGGGCGGCTACCTGCGGCAAATCCCGGACGGCCCGGGCCCTTCGGGAAAACTTCATCCGATCTAGTGCATACTCCTTGCCGTGAGGAAGCAAGGAGGCAGCTCGTGAAGAAGGAGTCGAACGTGGTGCGAAACTGGGTTTGCTTCGGAATGGCCCTCTCGGTCATTCTGCCGGTCGTCTCGTCGTTCTCCCCTGCTGGGGCCGAGGGCTTCAATCCTCTGGACGCCCTTTCCAAGAAAGCGACGTCGGCCTGGAAAATGCCGGAGAAGGAGTCCTGCTACGTCGTGCAGCGGCAGATCCTCGACGGCCTGTTCCGCTACAACGTCTTCAACAACCTGAAGGTCGATGCGCTCACGCCTGCCGTTCTGAGGACCTTGCTGGCCCAGCACTACCTGGAGAAGATGCCCGCCGATCCGGGACAGCGCGGGTCCACCTCCAGCCACTTCAAATTGAGCGCGACCGGTTCCGGCCTGCTATGCACGGTGCACGGTGCTCTTCCGGCGTCGATGGCTCCCGATCGCAAGACCCTCCAGGCGTTCATGCAGAACCCGTGCTTCCACTGGCAGCTCAACCTCTCGACCGCGATCACCCGATTCAACCGCGCCAAGAACGAGAGGAACACGAAGATCGATCTGGCGTTGCTCGCCAGGCTGGTCGAGGAGGGATACCTCAGCGCCATCCCTGTCGATCCCGGCCAGGGCGTGGGTTCGTGGAGCCACTATCAGGCAAGTCGCGGCGGGATCGGCGTCACGTGCACCCGCCACGGCCCGGCCCCCGAGTTGATTCCGCACTAAGGGCTTTCGGCTTGGCGGGCGCCAGGTCTCAGCGGGCTTTTGAGCCGTCTGCTGCCATGTTAGATTCACGCGCGATGGAAGCTCTCGCCACAATGGGCTCGCGGCTCGCGGCCGCCGTTCCCGGGTTGAGGCTTGCGTACGTGTTCGGCTCCGTGGCCCGGGGGCTTCAAGGCCCGATGTCCGACCTCGATCTGGCGATCCTGGTCGACGGCGGACATCCCGCCAGGACGAACCTGCTCGAGAGAGGGCGTCTGCAGATCGAGCTGGAGAGGCTGCTTGAAGTCCGAGAACTGGACCTGGTGCTGCTGGACGAGGCGCCACTTCAACTCAGATACTCCATTGTATCTGATGGCCGGCTGCTCTGGGCCGCCGACGCGGTGCAGGAACAGCGGTTCCGGTTGTTGACCATCCGAATGTACCTGGATCTCGCGCCGCTGCTGGAGCTGCACGTCCGGCGCGCCAGGGAGCGGGTGCTGGGGCCCTCCTCCGATGGTTGACCCGAGGAGCTTTCAGGCCCGAATCCACAGGCTGCGCGAGTGTCTTGCGCTGCTTCGCACGCTGGCTGCCAGACCGCAGGAAGCGGTGCTGTCCGATCCCATCGCCTGGTCTGCCATCGAGCGGAACCTGGAGGTGGCCTCGGAGTGCATGCTCGATCTGGGAAACCAGCTGGTGGCCGAGTGCGACGCCGGGGCTCCCCAAGACTACAAGGACATCTTTCGATTGCTGGAAAAAGCGGGCGTCCTCACCGTGTCCGAACGGGCCCGCTACGAAGGTTGGGCCGGGTTTCGCAACGTGCTGGTGCACCTCTATCTCGAAGTCGATCGGGCTCGGGTCTGGGAGATCCTCCAGAACGATCTGGGAGACCTGGAGGCGTTCCTCGTCATTGCCGTCCGTCGCCTGCCCTGAGCCGTCGCCGTCGCGAGCGTTGGGACCGCCCCACCGCCTGTGCTACCCTGGCGCCACCAACTCGGTGCCTCAGGCAGTGGAGGAGCGATGGCAGCCCGATCGTCGCGCGAGGGGATGTCGCGCAAGGAGATCATCAAGGAGAGCCAGCACTGGCTCGACATCATCTCCTCGCGGAAACTCTCGCGTTACCAGCGCAAGAAAATCGTCCGAGAAACCATCGGGAATTTCGACAGCTACTACAACAAGGGCTTCCTCGAGTATCGCAAGTCGATGACCGAGGCCGGCGAGTTCGCCGCCGTGGAGTGGACCGGCCGCGGCGCCTACTTCACCGATATCCTCGGCCGCCGCTACCTCGACTGTCTCGGCGGGTACGGCATCTACTCGGCCGGCATCCGCCACCCGACGGTGCTGAAGGCCGTGAGGGACCAGCTCGAGCGGATGCCGCTCTCCAGCCAGGAGCTGCTCGATCCGTTCCGCGGGGCGCTCGGAGAGCTGCTGGGCGAGATCGCGCCCGGCGATCTGCAGAAGTGCTTCTTCATCAACAACGGCACCGACGCCGTCGAGGGGGCGATGAAGCTCGCCCGGCTCTACACGAAGAAGTCCGGGTTCATCAGCTGCCTGCGAGGGTTCCACGGCAAGTCGTACGGGTCGCTGTCCCTGATGGGCAAGAGCGAGTACCGGGTCGACTTCGAGCCGCTGCTGCAGGACGTCTACTTCGTGCCTTTCGGCGACGCGACCGCGGTCGCGATGGAGTTGGAGAAAGCGGAGGCCGTGGGGCTCGACATCGCCGGCGTGGTCGTGGAGCCGATCCAGGGCGAAGCGGGCGCCATCGTGCCGCCCGACGACTACTGGCCGCGGCTGCGCGAGATCTGCACGCAGTTCAACGTGCTGTTGATTGCCGACGAGGTGCAGACGGGCATGGGCCGCACCGGCAAGCTCTTCGGGGTGGAGCACTGGGACACGGTGCCCGACATCATGTGTCTCGGCAAGGCCCTTGGCGGCGGCGTCATGCCGCTGTCGGCCTTCATCTCCACCCCCAAGATCTGGAGTGTGCTCGAGGGGAACCCGTTCATCCACTCTTCCACCTTCGGCGGCAACCCCATCGCGTGCGCCGCCGGCATCGCCGCCATCCACGTCACCTTCGCCGAGGACTTGCCGGGGAAGGCCGCCAAGAGCGGCGCCTACCTGATGGAGAACTTGCGCAAGCTCCAGGAGGAGTACAGCGACGTGCTGGTGGAGGTGCGGGGCAAGGGTCTGCTGATCGGGCTGGAGTTCACGACCTCCGAGTTCGGCTACTCGGTGGCTGCGGGCCTGTTCCGCCGCGGCGTGCTGGTCGCGGGGACGCTGCTCAACGCCAAGACCCTGCGCGTCGAGCCGTCGCTCAACATCAGCAAGAAGGAAATGAACTCTCTTCTGGAAAAGCTGGACGACACGCTCGACAGCCTCACGTGAGGACATGCAACTCGGAATCACACGACCTTTGACCGAGGCCGAGCAGGACGAACTGTCCTCGGAGGCCTTCGACTCCTACGACGCGTACTGCAACCGCTGGCCCAAGTCGGTGCGCGAGTGGGGGCCGTCGGCCGTGGTCGAATGGAGTGGAGAGGGCGTTTGGCTCCGGGACATCCGCGGGCGGGCGTTCCTCGACTGTTTGGGCGGCTACGGCGTATTCGCGCTGGGCCACCGCCACCCGCGCGTGATAGAGGCCGTGAAGGCGCAGCTCGATCGGCTGCCGCTGCACAGCCAGAAGCTGGTCAACCCGTACGTGGCCGAGGCCGCTCGCCGGCTGGCCGGCATCGTGCCGGGCAACCTGCGCAAGTCCTTCTGGTGCAACAGCGGCACGGAGGCCGTGGAGGGGGCGCTGAAGCTGGCGCGGCTCTACACGAAGAAGAAGACCTTCGTCAGCACGACCAACAGCTTCCACGGCAAGAGCTTCGGGAGCTTGAGCGTCACGGGGCGGGCGCTGTTCCGCGATCCGGTCGCGCCGCTGTTGCCCGCGCGGTTCGTGCCGTTCGGCGACGCGGCAGCGCTGGAGAAGGCGATCGACGCCGACACGGCGGCCTTCATCGTCGAGCCGATCCAGGGCGAAGGGGGAGTGCATTTGCCGCCCGAGGGGTACCTCGCGAAGGTGCGGGAGATCTGCACCCGGCGCGGAATCCTGATGATCGTCGACGAGATCCAGACCGGGCTGGGGCGCACGGGGAAGATGTTCGGCGTGGACCATGAGGGCGTGCAGCCCGACATCCTCTGCCTGGCCAAGGCGCTCTCCGGCGGCGTGGTGCCCTGCGGCGCCTTGGTCAGCACCGACGAGATCTGGTCGGCCTTTCATCCGATGCCGCTCTTCCACACCAGCACGTTCGGCCACAACCCGCTGGCTGCGACGGCCGCGGCTGCGACCATCGAGGTGCTCACCACCGAGAAGTTGCCCGAGCGGGCGGCCCGGATGGGCGAGCGGTTGATGGCAGGCCTGCGCGAGCTGTGGCGCTCGTATCCGAAGGTGCTCGCCGAGGTGCGCGGGCGAGGGCTGCTGGTCGGGATGGAGTTCGTGGCCGAGGAGGCCGGCATCCGCACCGCGGAGGAGCTTTTCGCTCGCGATGTGCTGGTCGCTCACACCCTCAACAATCCCAGGGTCGTGCGCATCGAGCCGCCTCTCATCATCACGGAAGAGCAGATTGACCTGTTCCTCTCGAAGCTGAGGGGGGCGCTGGAGGCCATCGGCAAGTGACGACCTCCGTAGAGCTGGTCCGCATCTCCAAGAAGTACCAGGACCAGCTCATCGCCGATTCGATCAACATCGAGGTGGCGAAGGGAGAATTCCTCACGCTGCTTGGGCCGTCGGGCTGCGGCAAGACGACGACGCTCCGGATCATCGGCGGCTTCGAAGTGCCCGATTCGGGAACGGTGCTGATCAACGGGGAGGACGTGACGGCGTTGCCTCCCTACCGTCGGCGGGTGAACACGGTGTTCCAGCACTACGCGCTCTTCCCGCACCTGACGGTCTTCGAGAACATTGCCTACGGGCTGCGGCGCAAGGGGGCCTCGACGGATCTGGTCAAGGAGCGGGTGGCGCGGGGGCTGGAGCGCATCCAGATGCGGGGCAGCGAGAAGAAACTGCCGGCGCAACTCTCGGGCGGGCAGAAGCAACGCGTGGCGATGGCGCGGGCCCTGGCCTGCGACCCGGAGGTGCTGCTGCTCGACGAGCCGATGTCCGCGCTGGACGTCAAGCTGCGCAAGGAGATGCAGGTGGAGTTGAAGCACCTGCAGAAGGACCTGGGGCTGACGTTCATTTTCGTGACCCACGACCAGGAGGAGGCGCTGGTGATGAGCGACCGCATCGCGGTGATGAATCGCGGCCGCCTGGAGCACGTGGGGAGCGCCGAGGAGGTCTACGAGCGGCCGCGCACGGAGTTCGTGGCGGACTTCCTGGGCGTGAAGAACTTCCTCCGGGCGACCCTGGAGGGCGCGGAGAAAGGGCGATTTCGGTGGATGGCGGCGGGCGGCCAGGCGATTCTGAGCGACACGGGCGGCACCGCGAAGGTGGGGGAGTCGCGGATGTTGGGCGTGAGGCCCGAGAAGATCGACTGCGCCGAGCAGCTCGCGAAGCCCGCGGTGAACCAGTTCTCGGGGCGGGTGGAGGATCTGCTCTACACGGGATCGACGACGTCGCGGCACGTCGCGGTCGCGAGCGGGATGCGGCTGGAGACGCTGGCGCCGAGCCGTCCGGGCGCGGGCGTGGGCTCGGAGGTCCAGGTGGGGTTCGACAGCAAGAACGTGCTGGTCCTCGATGAGAGCTGACGAGGCCCGATCGAGCCGCTGGCTCGCCACGCTGATGGACCCCGCGCTGGGGTGGCTGTTCGCGTTCTTTCTGTTGCCGCTGGCCGTGATGCTAGTGATCAGCTTTGCGCGCCGCGGCACCTACGGCGGCGTCGAGTGGATCTACAGCCTCAATAACTACGTTCGGGCGATGTCGCCGGACTACCTGACGATCTACGCGCGCACGCTGGCGATGGCGGGCGCGACGACGGTGCTCTGCCTGCTGATGGCCTACCCGGCGGCCTACTACATCGCGGTGAAGGCCGATCCGAAGTGGCGCAACTTCTACTTGCTGCTGGCGGTGGTGCCGTTTTGGACCAGCTTCCTGATTCGGACCTACGCGTGGATTTTGCTCCTGCGGACGGAGGGGCTGGTGAACACGCTGCTCGTGGGGATGGGGCTGGTGTCGGAGCCGCTGAAGCTGCTCTATTGCGACTCGGCGGTGCTGATGGGTCTGGTTTACGGCGAGTTGCCGTTCATGATCCTGCCGCTGTACACGACGCTGGCGAAGCTCGATACGGGTCTGCTGGAGGCTGCGGAGGACCTGGGCGCATCGCCGGCGCAGGCCTTCTGGACGGTGACGCTGCCGCTGACTTTGCCTGGGATCATCGTGGGGACCGTCTTCGTGTTCATCCCCTCGCTGGGCGCCTTCGTGACGCCGGACCTGCTGGGCGGTTCCAAGAGCATCATGATCGGCAATCGCGTGCAGGACCTTTTCGCCTCGGTGCGCGACCAGCCTTTCGGCGCAGCGATCAGCTTCCTGTTGACGCTGATCGTGCTGGCGATGCTGTTCGTGAGCATGCGCGTGAAGAAGGCGACGGAGGCGATGGAGTGAAACGCCTGAGCGACTGGATGTTGCCGCTGGAGTGGGCGTTCGTGATGGCGTTCCTCTACCTGCCGATCGCGGTGCTGATCCTGTTCAGCTTCAATCGGTCGAGGCTCACGGCGATGTGGGAGGGGTTCACGCTGGAGTGGTACTACGCGTTAGCGAGGAACGCGCCGTTGCTCAACAGCCTGATGAACAGCCTGATCGTGGCGGTGGCGACGACGGTCATCGCGACGGTGCTGGGTACGGCGGCGGCCTACGCAGTGGATCGGGCGCTCACGCGGGGGCAGGGGGCCAT
>JACQFU010000623.1 GCA_016199905.1 Candidatus Wallbacteria bacterium | reverse complement strand
TGGCCAACATCCTTGGCTACTCCGAGCTGATGGCCCAGGAACTGGAGGAAAACCACCACCCCGGCCTGGACCTGTTTCGCAACCGCATCCGCATCGTCCTGGAAGAGACGATGCGTGCCCGCCGCATCGTCGAGAACTGTCTCTCCTTCGCCCGTCACTCCTCGGGCAGTCACCACCCCATCCATCTCCAGCAGCTCCTGGACGACACCCTCGACCTGTTCCGCAGCAACCTCAAGATGAAGGGCGTGAAAATCCAGACGGCCTGCGAGCCCCAGCTCCCGACCATCTACGGCAACCGGGGACTGCTGCAGCAGGTCATTTTCAACCTCGTGAAGAACGCCGTCGATGTCCTGAGCCGCGACGGAGTGGTCTGGGTGCGGGCCCGAGCCGACGGCAACGACATGGTGGTGGAGGTAGCCGACAACGGCCCGGGCATCCGCCAGGAGCACCGCAACAAGATCTTCAGCCCCTTCTTCACGACCAAGAACGAGAAAGAGGGAACGGGATTGGGGCTCTCCATCGCTCGCACCATCGTCGAGGAACACGGTGGCAAGCTCAGCTTCGACACGGCCCTCGGAGAAGGGACGACTTTCACCATTTGCCTGCCCATAGAGCGCCGGACTGCGCGCAGAAACGGGCCTCCCGCCACGACGGCGACGCCTCAGCAAGCCGCGGACAAGCAGCCACTGGCGCGCGTGCTGGTCGTGGACGACGATCCCGTGATGGGCGGCCTCATCGTCGATCTGGTGCAGCGGTGGTACTCGGTTCAGGCGGAGGTCGTCTTCAGCGTCGACGCCGCCCGAGCTTCGCTGACTGCGGGCGCATACAAGGTCGTCTTCTTCAACGTCCGGATGAACGGGATCGACCCCGTGAGCAGCTTCGACCGCATCAAGGAGTCGGCCGGCCAGACGGCTATCGTCACGATGGCCGGCAGCGAGCGACCCGAGTTCGTCGAAGCCCTCCTGCGACGCGGTTCCACCGTGCATCTGCGAAAACCGTTCAGCCTGAACACCTTGCTGAAGGTGTTGGGCCGTCTGGTGCCGGCTCAGGCACTGATGTGACGTCGGGGTCTCGCGACTAGCTCATTTGCTCCGGAACAACCAGGTCGCCATGCGTGTGCCGCGGCCCGACTTGTCGGACGCCGTCACGGTCACGATATGGACGCCCGGCTTCAGGCCGCGAGTCGAGGACAGCTCGAGACGGCGCGATTTGACGTCGATCTTCCCGGCGCAGCCGGCGCTCACGCCGCGGACCGTCTCGACCTTCACGTCGGGATCGGCGATGTTGGCTACGACCCGATAGGGACCATTTTCCAGGATCTGGCCGTCGCGGGGCGAGACGATCTCCAGATCGAGCGGCAGCCCCGCTGCCTTGCGGGTGAACGCCTTGAGGCTGTCGCCGGCCATCACCATCGTTCGCGAGACCGACTGGGCCTTGGTCTTGGGCGAGTTGGCTGCGCCGTTCACGCTGAACATCGAGCGGTAGCCTGCCGCGAGCGCCCAGTCTCGGATCTGCTCGTCGTAGATGCCGAACGGGTAGGCAAGGAACTGAATCTTCTTCGACAGCTTCTCCTCGAGCGTCTTCTTCGACGTGAAGATCTCTCTGTGCATCTCCGTCTCGTACTTCGGGGCCGGAAGCTTGCGCGCCATCTGGGCGAAGTTCGGATGCGTGTAGCTGTGGCACTGCACGTCGAAAAGGCCCTCGGCTTCGAGCTGCTTGTACTCCTCCCAGCTGCACTTGTCGCCCTTGGCGCCGACGTAGCCCGGATAAACGAAGAGAGTTGCCGGAAACTTGTACTTGCGCATTACCGGCAAGGCCCTCTCGTAGGCGCAGCGGTAACCGTCGTCAATCGTGAGCACGACCGCCTTTTCGGGGAAGGGCGCCGGGTTCTTGCCCTCGAACCTCTCGACGGCCTCGGATAACCGGATCACGTGGAATCCGCCGGAGGCCAGTTGGGCCATCTGGGCCTCGAAATCGGCCGGCTTCACACTGAATCCTTGAAGCGGCCGGTCCTCGAAATGGTGGTAGCAAAGGACGCTGACGCCCGGGTCGGATGCCTCCGCCTGGAGGGCGGCCAGCACAACCAACGCCAGGGCCAGACCGATGGACTTACGCAAGGGAATCTCCTCCTCGATCCCTCCTGGCCTCGACGCGCCGCGTCACAGTTGATGCGCGGACGCCCTCCGTGCTAGTGTGCCGCTCCTCGCCGCCCGCGCCAGCCGGCGGGGACGGAGGGGTCGCGAGAGGGTTTTTCCGGATCAGGGGGATGACAAGTTCCTGGTTTATCAGAGTTTTTTGTCGCCAGGCAAGGACTCTGACAGGTCGCCGTCTCGAGGACGGCAAGGAGGAGCGCCGTGGACGTGAAGCGCATCATGGTCGTAGGGGCGGGCACGATGGGCTCGGGCATCGCCCAGATGGCGGCCCAGGCGGGCTACCAAGTGATCATGCGGGACGTCGACGAGAAGTTGACTGCCCGTGGACTGGAGATCATCCGGGGAAGCCTGGAGCGGTTCGTCAAGAAGGGCACTCTCACGGATGCTCAGAAGGCCGAGACACTCTCCAACATCAAGACCACCACGGCGCTCTCCGCGGCCAAGGATTGCGACCTGGTAGTCGAGGCGGTCACGGAGAACCTCGAGCTGAAGCTCACCCTCTTCAAGGAGCTGGATCAGGTTTGCTCCAACGGCGTGATCTTCTGCTCGAACACCTCGTCGCTGCCGGTGACTCAGATGGCCCTGGCGACTTCGCGGCCCGAGAAGTTCGCGGGCATGCACTTCTTCAATCCGGTCCCCCTGATGAAACTGGTAGAGGTCGTGCGCGGCCCGCTCACCAGCGACTCCACGGTCGCTACGGTTCGTGACGTTGCGCTACGGATGGGCAAGGAGCCGGTCGACGCCAAGGACACCCCGGGTTTCATCTTCAACCGCCTGATCGTTCCCTACCTCAACGAGGCTGTCTGGGCCGTCTACGAGGGAGTCGGCTCGCCGTCCGACATCGACAAGGCCATGAAGCTGGGCGGCAACATGCCGATCGGCCCCCTGGCGCTGCTCGACCTGATCGGTCTCGACGTGCAGCTGCACGTGAGCGAGATCTTTCACCGCGAGTTCGGCGATCAGAAGTTCGCTCCGTGCCCGCTCCTGCGGCAGATGGTGCGCGCCGGCCAGCTCGGCAAAAAGGCCGGCAAGGGGTTCTTCGACTACAAGTAGAGAGGAGTGACTTCGATGGACTACAAGAACATCCTGTTGCACGTGGAGGCGCCGGTCGGAACGATCACGGTCAACCGGCCCGACAAGCTGAACGCGTTGAACGCCGCCGTGATGGCCGAGCTTTCCTGTGCCCTCGACGAAATGGACTCCAACGACGCCGTGCGCGTTGTGGTCCTCACGGGCGCCGGCGAGAAGGCCTTCGTGGCAGGCGCCGATATCGGTGAGCTGGCCAAGATGCAGCCCTTCTCGGGCCGCAAGGACTCCAGCTACGGCCAGGAGATCCTCTTCAAGATCGAGCAGCTGGGCAAGCCCGTGGTCGCCGCCATCAACGGTTACGCCCTGGGCGGCGGCTGCGAGCTGGCGCTGGCCTGCGACGTCCGTTTTGCCAGCGAGAAGGCGAAGATTGGCCTTCCCGAGGTCACACTCGGCATCATCCCGGGCTACGGCGGAACGCAGCGGCTGTCGCGCATCGTCGGCAAAGGCCGCGCGATGGAGCTGGTACTCTCGGGCGATCCGGTCGATGCCGCCGAGGCCTACCGCATCGGCCTCGTCAACAAAGTGACGCCTGCGGCCGATCTGATGAAGACCGTGCGCGAGTGGGCCGAGCGGCTCGCCACCCGAGGCCCCATGGCGCTGAGGCTGGCCAAGGCCGCCGTGCAAAAGAGCCTCGAGATCGACCTGCGCGACGGCTGTGAACTGGAGTCGTCGTACTTCGGCATGCTCGCGGGCACGGCTGACATGCGCGAAGGAATGACGGCCTTCCTGGAAAAGCGCAAGCCGGCGTACAAGGGACAGTAGAGGAACAGTAGAGGGACAGAGGAGTCGGGTGGGGCGGAGCCCCGGCAGGCGTCTTCAAAATGCCCATCAACCGCAAACGACTCAATGACTTGACCGGCTCCGAATGGAAGTTCTGGAGCCGCTCGGTTATCACCAAGCCGTATCCTCGAGACCTGCAACACGCGCTGCGGAGCGAGCACGGCGGCCAGAAGCCGCCGCGCCTGTGCGAGGACCTCATCCGCGTCTTTACTCACGAGGGCGATCGAGTCCTCGATCCGCTGGCCGGGGTGGGCGGCACGCTGCTGGGGGCGGCGCTCGCAGGCCGCGAGGCTCACGGCATCGAGCGAACGGGCCGCTGGGCCGAGATCTATCGAGAGGTCTGCAAGCTCGAGAAGCTGAGATGCTTCGAGTGCCGCGTCGGCGACGCCCGCGACGAGCTGGCACGGCTGGAGCCCGAGAGCTTCCGCTTCGTCCTGACCGATCTACCCTACTGGGATATGGACCGGCTGCCCAAGACGCGCGCGGCGCGCGCCGCCAAAAGCAAACTCTCGAGGTTCGACGCCGAGGCCGGACGGCCGAAGTCCGAATGGCTCGCCGAGATGCGCGAGATCCTTCTGGGCGCCGCCCGCGCGTTGGCCGAGCGGTGCTACCTGGCCGTGTTCGTGGGCGACATGTACCGCGGCAACCAGTACCATATGCTCGGCTCCGAGGTGGCCGCGAGTCTCGCCGGAAGCTGCCTCACGCTCAAGGCGAACCTCGTCTGGTACGACGTCTCCAAGAGCCTCCACGTCTACGGCTACCCGAGCGCGTTCGTCCCTTCCCTCACTCACCAGAACATCCTCGTCTTCCGCAAAGAGTCCCCGCCTCCGTCGTGAATTCTAGCGCCTCCTATTGAAGTACATCGGAAACAAGACTCGATTGCTCCCGTTCCTCGATTATGTCCTGGAGCAGGAACGGGTCGGGCCGGGGCGGGCTCTCGACCCGTTCGCCGGCACGGCGTCCGTCGCCCGCCACCTCAAGTCCAGAGGCTTTCGTGTCGTCGCGGGCGACATCCAGCGCTACGCCTATGTCCAGAGCGTCGCCCACGTGGAGCTGAACCGTTATCCGAGCTTCTCCGGTCTCGGCTGCCGCGGCCGGGGCCGCGCGGGCCTGGCGCAGGCGCTCGTGCTGCTCAACGAATTGCCCGGTCGCGACGGCTTCTTCTTTCGCCACTATGCGCCCGGAGGCTCCGGTGGCCTGCGACAGTACTTCACGGATGAAAACGCCCGCCGCATCGACGCAGCCCGCACCCAGCTCGCCGCCTGGCAAGCCGGCGGCGCCCTCGACGCCGCTGCCCATCACTTGCTGCTCGCGAGCCTCATCGACGCCGCCGACTTCGTTGCCAACATGTCGGGCACCTATGGCGCGTTCCTCAAGATCTGGCGCTCAGTGGCGCTCAAGCCCCTGGAGCTGAAGCCGATTGCGGTCCTGCCTAGCCGGCGCGCCCACCGGGCCGTCCAGGCCGACGCCAACAGCCTGGTTCGGGAGGTCGACTGCGACCTTCTCTACCTCGATCCGCCCTATACCGCTCGGCAGTACGCCACCAACTTCCATTTGCTGGAGACGCTGGCGCTCGGCGATTCGCCGCCCCTGCGCGGCAAGACCGGCCTGCGC
>JACQFU010000622.1 GCA_016199905.1 Candidatus Wallbacteria bacterium | reverse complement strand
TTTCGACGCCGGGGGCGCCGTTGGGGATCTTGCCGAAATCGCCCAGCCCCAGCTCCTTCTGGCCTTTGAAGCAGAACGGGCAGTGGTCCGTGGAGACGGCCTGCAAGTCGTTCATCCGCAAGCCCTTCCAGAGCTCCTCCTGGTTCCACTTCTCGCGCAGCGCCGGCGTCATCACGTACTTGGCCCCTTCGAAGCCTTCCTTCTCGTAGTAGGACTGGTCGAGGAATAGGTATTGAGGACAGGTCTCGGCCTGGACGGAGTTGCCTCGGTCGCGCGCGCGCTTGACCTCCTCGAGCGCGTCGGAGCTGGACAGGTGCACGATGTAAAGCGGCACCCTGGCCACTTCGGCGATGGCGATGGCGCGATAGACACCCTCCGCTTCCATCCTCGTGGGGCGAGTCAGCGCGTGGAATTTGGGGGCCAGGTCGCCGCGGGCCCGCGCGGTCTTCACGATCTCGTCGATGACGATGCCGTTCTCGGCGTGCATGCAGATGACGGTGCCGTCTTCGCCGGCCTTGCGGAAGGCGCGGAACAGCGTCCCGTCGTCGACGTAGAGCACTCCCGGGTAGGCCATGAAAAGCTTGTAGCTCGTGACGCCCTCCTCGGCGAGCTTGGACATCTCGGGGATGCGCTCGTCGGGCAGGTCGGTGATGATCATGTGGAACCCGTAGTCGATGCTCGCCTTGCCGCGCGCTTTCTCGTGCCAGGTCTCCAGGGCCTTGAAGGTGCTGTTGCCTTTCTGCTGGATGGCGAAGTCGAGGATGGTGGTGGTTCCGCCGAACGCGGCCGCGCGCGTGCCCGTCTCGAAGTCGTCGGCGCTGGTGGTGCCGCCGAAGGGCATGTCGAAGTGCGTGTGAGGGTCGATGCCGCCGGGAATGACCAGCCGGCTCCCGGCGTCCAGGACCGTGTCGGCGTCGACCTTGAGGTCCTTGCCGATCGTGGTGATGGTCTCGCCCTCGCAATAGATGTCGGCCTGGTAGTCGTCCACGGCCGTGATGATGCGGCCATTCTTGATGAGCAGAGACACGGGTCTGACACCGCCTTCAGGTCGAGGAACCGGCGCGCTTGGGCGGGTTCCGAGTCAATGGACCGTTTGGAGTAACTTCACACGAAAGTTGCCAGGACCGGAGCGTGATCCGAGGGCTGCGTGCCCTTGCGCTCGTCGCGGTCGATCCAGGCGCCCGAACACCGCTCGGCCAGAGGCCGGCTCGCCAGGATGAAGTCGATGCGCACGCCCCAGTTGCGGTGGAACGCGCCCATCCGGTAGTCCCACCAGCTGAACTTCCCGCCCTCCTGGTCGTGAAGCCGGAAGGTGTCGGCAAGCCCCCAGTCCGCCACGGTCGCAAGGCAGCCTCGCGCCTCGGGACAGAACAGCACCGTCGGGGCCCACAGCGCCGGATCGTGCACGTCGCGCTCCTCGGGCGCCACGTTGAAGTCCCCGCAAAGCGCCACCGGCTGACCTGCGTCGAGCCGGCTGTCGAGGTAGCGGCGGAGCCGGCCGTACCAGGCGAGCTTGTACTCCCACTTCTCCGAGCCGACCTCCGACCCGTTCGGCACGTAGGCGCTGATCACCCGGACGCCTCCGAAGGTCGCGGCCACCAGCCTGGCTTGCGGATCCTCCACGCCGTCGTCGAGCCCCAGCAGCCGGTCCTGGGGCTCCCCGCGAGACAGAAGCGCGACGCCGTTGTAGGTCTTCTGTCCGTTGACGACGGCGTGATACCCGGCCGCCCGGAGGGGTTCGTAGGGGAACTTCCCGGTTTCGACCTTCAGCTCCTGCAAGCAGACGACGTCGGGCTGGTGGCGATCCAGGAAGGCCAGCAGCCGCTCGAGCCTCGTGCGGACGGAGTTTACGTTCCAGCTCGCGACCTTCATTTGACCACGCCTGCGCCACGGTACAGGAGGCGCCGGAGCGAGTCAACCCGAGCCGGCGGCCCCATGCTATCCTCGCTGCGCAAGCGAGGTGCCCCCGATGAATGAGCCATCCCAGAAGTCGCTGGAGCGTATGCAGACTTACGTTCGCAAGTACTGCGAGAAGACCGGCACGGCGACCCACCCCAACAAAGAGGTCACCGAGTCGGTGGTCAAGGGCCTGGCCTCGCATCTCGACGTGCTGGGAAAGCCGCTCTGCCCGTGCAACTTCTATCCCGACAAGAAGGTCGAGATCACGAGCCGGCGCTGGTTCTGCGCTTGCGACGAGATGAAGCGCTGGAAGTACTGCCACTGCCTGCTCTTCGTGCGCGAGGACGGATTGCCCGTTACCGAGTACCTCCCCGCAGACCACGAGGGTCGCCAGATCTACGGTGAGGTCAAGGACCCCACTCCGGACAAAGGGCGCGAGTCGCGGGCCTTGCCGCCGAGCCCGCCTCCGAAGGGAGAGACGCTGTGACGGCGAAGGACGCGGCTGCTGCGAAGGCGGGCAACGGACGGCCCTGGGCACTCATCACGGGCGCCAGCGCCGGCATCGGCGCGGTCTTCGCGCGCAAGCTTGCGCGTGACGGGATGAACTGTGTCCTGGTGGCGCGCCGCAGGGAACGCCTCGAGCAGCTGGCCGCCGAGCTGAAGCAAGACTTCGGCTCCGACACGCGGGTGTTCTCGCAAGACCTGGGTGTCTTCGAAGCCCCCAAGAAGGTTCTGGAGTTCACCGACGGCGAGGGGCTCGAGATCCACACGCTGATCAACAACGCCGGCTATGGCACCCACGGCGAGTTCTGCGCTCAGGACCCGGAGTGGGAGATGAAGATGGTGGACCTCAACTGCCGCGCGCTCGTGGGCATCAGCCATATGTACGCGCCCCGGATGAAGGCTCGCCGCCAGGGCAACATCGTCCACCTGGCCTCGGTCGCCTCGTTCCAGGCGTGCCCGTACATGGCCACCTATGGCGCCACGAAGGCGTTCATCCTGATGTTCAGCGAAGCGCTCTGGGCCGAGCTGAAGGATTACGGCGTCCACGTCACGGCCCTCTGCCCGGGCCCCACGCAGTCGGAGTTCTTCGCCGTCGCCGGGCTGGTCGACACGGGCACCACCCGCGTGGGCGCCCTGGCCCCGACGGACGCGGTCGTGGAGGACGGCCTGGGCGCCTTGAAGGCGAACAAACCCTACGTCGTCAGCGGCTTCTCCAACTACGTCAAGTCCCAGGCCAGCCGTTTCGTTCCTCGATGGTTGGCGACGGTGATCACGGCGCACATGCTGCAGCCGGCGAAGAAGCCCGAGGCCGGAAGTTAGCCTGCCTAGCCTCGCATCGAGTCGCGGTGCATCTTCAGCACGTTGTACTTCTGGGTCTGCAGGTACTCCTCCAGCTTCTCCACCATCGCCACGGAGCGGTGCTTGCCGCCCGTACAGCCGATCGCGATTGTCAGGTGCGACTTGCCCTCCAACGCGAACTGGGGCAGCAGGAAATCCAGGAATCCCTTCAGGCGCGCCAGGAACTCGTGACTGGCCTCCGCGCTGAACACGAACTCCTGCACCTGGGGCGTGACTCCCGTGAGCGGTGAGAGCGTGCTGACATAGTGCGGGTTCGGCAGGAAGCGCACGTCGAACAGCAGGTCGGCCTCGATCGGGATGCCGAACTTGAAGCCGAAGCTCTCCAACACGATGTTCAGCCCTTGCGGCGAAAGCTTGCGATCGACGATTCGCAGAATCTCGTTCTTCAGCTCGGTCCCCGTCAGGCCGGAAGTGTCGAGGATGAGGTCGGCGTGGCCGCGCAAGTCGGCCAGAAGCCGCCGCTCGGTCTCGATGCTGTCTCGCAGCGACGGGCCCTTCACGGGGTGCTTGCGGCGAGTCTCGCTGAACCGGCGGATCAGAGCCTCGGTCGCCGCCTCCAGGAACAGGATGTGATGCTTGATCCCCTTCTG
>JACQFU010000621.1 GCA_016199905.1 Candidatus Wallbacteria bacterium | reverse complement strand
CGACACGGCGACGGTGCCCAAGGTCAACCCGGGGAACTGCTGGACGCTGAAGGTCACGCTGCCGGCCGTGTTCCCAGCCTGCCCGAGCGAGCGCCCGCTTGCGGAATCCGTCCCGGTCACGCCGACTGTCGAAAGAGTGAAACTACCCGGCGAGGCGAAGCCGGTCGCGTTGGTGAGGGTAAACGTCTTCGTGAGACCCGGCGAGATGTCGGCCGTCGAGGGGCTGACGGTACCCGTGAACGTCACCCCGAAGCTGACGGCCGTGACGTGCGCTGCTGTTCCTCCCGCGTTGAGGATCGTCGCCGTCGCCACGTAACTCTGGCCCGTGGTAAGGGCCGTGGGCGAGGCGTTCAGGGCCGTCATGGTGAGCGCTGCAGGGACCAGCACCGTGAGCGAGGCTGTGGTAGCCGCGGGTGTGCCCCCGTTGCTGCCGGCAGCGGCCGCCGTGATTGTGTAGGCGCCGGCCGCGGCGACGGCGCTCACGGAAATGGGCGCGCTGAAAACTTGCTGAGTGAACGGCTGGATCGTCGCCGTGAGCGGGTTCACCGAGCCGGTCGTCAAGCCCGAAGGCGGGCCTCCGGCTCTGCTGAAGGCGAAGGTGGGCGCCACGGCATAGGCCGGGTTCGCCGACGTGTTCCGCACCGTCAGAGTCGCCAGCGCGGCGCCTCCCTGTTCGGTCGTCGAGGGCGTCACGGTCAGGCTGGCGGCCGAAAGCGTTGCGGTGGGGACTGCGACAATCTGCAGAGTTCGATCGCTTGCCGCGGCCGTATTGGTGTTCGTTCCGTGGACGGTGGCTGTCAACGTGAGGGGACCCAGCGGCGCCTGTGCCTGCACGACGATCGGGACGGTGAACGTCCGAAGGCCGGAGGCCGGGATGCCGACGGATGCCGGAGACGTGGTCCCGAACGAGACACGGGCGGCCCCGCCCGAGGTGCGGAACCCGAACGTGGGCGTGACACCCAGGGCGTCCGCCGCGCCGGTGTTGCGAACTTCGAGCTTGGCCGTGAACCCGAATCCTGGCGACGTGCTGGACGGGGTCAGCTGAAAGCTCGCCACCTGCAACGTCGCCGCTTGCACGTCCAGCCCAGCGGCCTGCGAAAGCGCGGGCGGCGCCTCCGTGGCCTGCGCCTGAGCGGTGACCAGCACGTGCTCGGTCTGTGCCGTCGGGACCACCGTCACTTGAGCGGTGAAGGTCTGGGAAAGGCCGGCGGCGATCGTCGTGGTCGAAGGCGTGAAGGACAGTCCCGAAAAATCGCCGTCGGCCGCGGAGCCCGTGCGGTTGAAGGTCAGCAGCGGTGTCACCTGGGTCGCGGCGATCGTCCCCGTGTTGGTCACGCTGAAAGTGGCCACGATCGTCCCGCCGGCCAGCACGGTCGACGAGGAGAGCTGCGGTTGAGAGACCGTCAACGTCGTGGTGGTCACCACGCCCACGTTGAGCTGAACCGAGGTCGAGCCGATCCTCCGCCCGTCATTCACGATCAACGATATGGTGTAGACGCCCTGGACGTCCGCGGTGAAGGACGCGTTTGGCGACGTGGTCCCGGTCACCGTTACTGGCTGGCCGCTGCGTGTGACGGTCCAGGTGTACGCGAGCACGCCACCCGTGCGCGTCTTGATGCTGCCGGTCCCGTCGAGGCGGATGACAGTGCCTGCAGGAGGGTTGGACGGCAGCGTCGCGATCCCCGCCACCGGCGGAGTGGGAAAATTCAAATCATCCGTCAAGTCCGTTTTGACCAGATCGGTCAGCGAGATCCCGGACAGATTCGCCTGCCGGTTGTCGACGAACTCGTCGATCGCGAGCTTCAGATCCGACGTCAGCGTGGCCAGGCTGTAGACCACGGTCTGGTTGTCTCGATTGGTGAGGTCGAGGGACTGTCCCGAGGCATCGGCGTCGAGCCGGCCGTCGGCAGCCAGGTCGCTCCCCATCCTCTCCAGCAGGTCCACCAATGGGACCTTGAGCTTGCAGGCCTCCTGGTCCAGTCCCGCCATCAGCAGTCCGTACTGCTGCTCTCCAACCGTGGCGCCGGGACGGGAACCGCGGCCCGGGTCGATCGGGTTGGAGTTTTCCACGCTGTCGGTGTCGCCTGTGGCCAGCGCGCCCAGCGACAGGGCGCCCGCAGCCTGGCGCAGGGCGTCGCGCACGAGGCTGCCGGTCAGCTTCCCGGCATCGGCGCCCAGCTTCTGCGCCCGCCGGGCGGCAATGTGCGTGAGCGGCGAAATGTTGGCCTTGGTGAGAGTCGTGCCCGGCACGTAGTTCGGAATGATGCTGATGAGCGGCTTGTCGGCCGAAAACGTGTCGGTGGCGCACGCCGTTCCGGGCGCGTTGCCTGCCGGGTTCTCGTAGTTGCCGGTCACCTCCAGCAGAACCGGGCCCGTGTAGGAGTTCGGGATCTTCAACTCGAAGGCTCCCAGGGCCTGCACCGGCGCTCTGGCGAGCAGACCCGAGGGGGTCGGGTCCTTCAGCCCTGTCGCCAGGAGCTTGTAGGCCTTGACCTCCCCGCCTCCCGCCGCTTCGAACACGGCCCCCTTCCCTGCTTTGGGGGTGCCGCCCGAAGCGATCGGGCCGCCGGCGGCGGCGCGCCCGAAAACACTCGTCCCGGCGGCCGTAGGCGTGCCCGTGGCGTCGCTTCCCACGCCGCAGCCCGTCGCCAGCAACATCACGGCGAAGAGACTGCCGAGCGCCGGCCGAATGGTGGTCGCGCGGTGAGGGGTCTGAGGCTGACCGTTTCGCTGACTCGGTTCCATGGGCAATCCTCCGGTGTTCATCTCCGGGAAGGTGTGCTGACGACCTGCAATCGGAGCGGACGGCACGAGAGCAGAACGACGTTCCCGATCCTCGGCTGCGCAACTGTAACACCAGTCACGGGAGCGTTCAAGGAAGCCCTCGTGCATCCAAACGTCGACTGGAGGCCCCAGGCTCAGGGCACGAATTTTCCGAGGATCACCGGGTGGCTGGCACCGGTGACTCCCGGAACATTGGATGCCACGCCACAGACCGATTCGTTTCCCAGGATCGCGAACGAGAGCGCTTCCTTGGCCTGCCACGGCACCCCGCGCTCGTCGATCGGCACCACGGCGATGCCCTTCAACTCCTCCTTCAAGCGACCCATCAGGTACTTGTTGCGGCTGCCCCCGCCGCACACCACGATCTCCTCGGGTTTCCACTGGGGAAACACCCACCTACGATAATTCTCGGCGATAGCTCGGGCCGTGAAGCACGTCACGGTGGCGACCAGATCGCTGCCCTTCACGCGGCCAAATAGCGAGAGCGTCGACAGGGTTCGGAAGAACTCGCGGCCGTAGTTTTCGCGCCCGGCGGTTTTGGGCGGCGCGCGGTTCACGAACTCGTCTTCCATCAGCCGCTCGACCAGGGCGTGGTCGACCGTACCGGCAGAGGCCATCGCCCCTTCGGTATCGTAGAGTTTCTTCCCCAAGGTCACGTCGTGCACCACCGCGTCGACGATCATGTTCCCGGGCCCTGTGTCGAAAGCCAGGAGCGGCTTGCCGCTTTGCTGCGGCGGCAGCAGCGTGACGTTTGCGATGCCGCCGATGTTCTGCAAGACCACGGCGCGCTCAGATTGCTCGAAGAGCAGTCGATCGGCGTAGGGCACCAGCGGAGCGCCCACGCCTCCGGCGGCGACGTCACGTACCCTGAAGTCGCCAACCACCGGCACTCCGAGCCGTTCGGCGATGACCGAAATCTCGCCGATCTGCAGCGTCGAGCGGGAGGCATAGCCGTCGATGGAACGGCTCTGAGGCAGATGGTGGATCGTCTGCCCGTGCGACGCGACGAGGTCGATCTGCTGGGGCCTCAGCTGAGCGCCTCGGACCGCCTTGAGCGCGGTCTCGGCGAAGATCTCTCCGAGGACGAAGTTGAGCGTGCAGATCAGGTCCGTTCTTCCCGTCTCGACCTCGCTGGCCTCGATGACCGCCTTGCGGACCTCGGCGGGATAGCTCACCGACGCGACGGACAGGATCTTCCAGGTCAGCTTGGACCCGCTGCCGCCGACCTCGACCAGGCAGGCGTCCACGCCGTCGGCCGAGGTTCCTGACATCAGCCCCACGATTTTTCGGCTCTTGAGTTTCGCCAGCCTGGACAGCGAGTGCATCGCGGGGACACTAGCACGCTCCCCCCGCCCGCATGCTAGGCTGAAGCCTGAAGATCGTGCCGTCCGTGACCGTCGTCATAGAGCAGGAGCAGTACGACTTCCTGGAGCGCAAGGCTCACCGGGAAGAAACGACCGTCGACGCCTTCCTTCGGCAATACATCGAGCGCCTCGCCTTGGAGGGGCGCGACGAGGAGTCCCGTTTGGCCCGGGATCCCGTCTTCCGACTGCCCCCGGCCTACCGCTCCACGGTCGCCGACCTTGGCCGCCAGCACGACCACTACCTGTACGGGACCCCAAGGAAGTGATGGACGGCTCCAAAGAAATCTTCGTGGACACGCCCGGCTGGCTCGCTTTGGAGGACGCCAACGATCCGTCCAATGAGCTGACGACTCGGGAGAGCCGCCGACTCCTTCAGGAGGGGTGTCGCTACGTCACCACCAACTTCGTCCTGGCGGAGGTCTACACGATCCTGAAGTCGCGAGTGAGCCATGCGGCCGCCGTGCGCT
>JACQFU010000612.1 GCA_016199905.1 Candidatus Wallbacteria bacterium | reverse complement strand
TTCTGCGGCGCCGTGGCCAACGGCGCGCACGTGCCGGGCCTGTCCCTGGCCGTCGCTCTGTTTTCGGCCGTGCTCGCCGGGGCATTTTCGCTCCTGGTGTCGCGGTGGCGCCGGCAGCCAGCCCGGCTCTGCGCCATTCGGGCAATCGCAGCGGGCAGCTTGGTCCTGGCCATCGCGGTTTCCCCGGCGTACTGGAACCGCTCGCATTTCGACCCGGCCCGCGTGCAGTCCATCGAGCAGATCGCCGTGCAGCCCGAGCGTGGTCTGGCTCACTTGCTGGTCCGACTGAAAGGAAGCCCCTGGGACCTTCGGCGTCCCTCGGATGACTTCTACGATCCGGGGTCCGTGGTCACGCTGGTTACTCTCGACCTTTCCTCGGGCCAGGCAAGCTATGCCTTGGGAGAAGACGTGGACGCCTCGCGCACAGACCACGAGTCGCGAATCGTCTCCGTCTGGGGCAGCCGGGCGCCCGATCCCTGGAGCGACGGGTCGCGCCAGATGCGGAGCTTCGACCTGTGGGACGGCGAGTTCGTGGAGGGGCCGGATCGAGGAATCGGCGTCTGCGGGTGCAACGCGAGGCTGGGCGCAGGATACCTGGCCTGGCAGCGAGGCTGCCGCGAGCACTCCGGCGCGCTGTATCGCCCGTTCGACGGCGTCCCGGCAAAGATTGACGATTCGGCCGCCAGGGGAGTTGCGGTCAGCGTGACGTCGTGGAGAGCTCACAGCGGTTTCCTGGGCCACTCCGGCTACCGCGAGTACGCGGACTGGTCCGGCCTTCCCGCTGAAGAGGCGCTGGTGCTGCGGACCCAGAAGCGCCGGCTGGAAACTCCTCGATCGCCGGAGGAGGCCGGACGATGGGGGCTGCTGTCGGCTTCCGAGGACGGAGAGACCCTGGCGTGGGTCCCGGAGGTGCCGCTATCCGGGCGCGGCGCCGAGGAGCATCAGACCTTCGACGTGGCCCAGAATGGCGGTCCGACCCTGGGGACTGTCGAGATACCTTTCGGGTGGAGACGGGCCTGGCTAATCGGGACGAAACCGTTCCCCGTGGTGCTTCACGACGAGGGCCAGCGCTCGCTGGTCAGCGTCTACCGCGCCGACGGCGGCCTACTCCGGACGACGCCACTGGCGGGCCTCTGGTCGGGCCCCGTCGCCGCCGTCCCGTTCCGGGCGTCGCGTTGGCGCGTCTACGTGGGAGCGCCTTGGACGGGTCGCCGGCCGTCGTTCGCCATCGACTCGAACTCGGGAGACGTGGTGTCTCTCGACGTCGATCTGGACAGCCGGCACCCGCCTTCCGAGCGGTGGCAGGTCTGCGGCGACACGCTCTACTGGTCGCGGGGAACGACGCTCGAGGCGACCCACATTCCGACTGGAACGACCCGGCGGCTCTTTGCGCGCTAGTGCGAGGTCCGCGGAGCGCTCTTCGTCTCAGTGCGCCTGCTGGGCCGCCATCTCGCGGAAGGCCTTGCGCACCAGTTGCTCGTAGTCGTGCTTGGCCGTCTCGAGAGTCTTCAGCTCGGTTGCGGCGGCCTTCTTGTCGCCGCGCTTCAGATCCTCTACGAAGTTCGTGTAGCTCGATCGATAAACCGACTTCACGTGAACGCTGTCGGCGTCGTTGAAGAACGTGGCGCCGGGCAGCTCCTCGGAAATGCCGATGTCGCTCGGCTTGAAGCCCTGGCCGTTGAGCGCGCTGGTGGCCTTGTCGAGGGCGGCCTTGAGCGTCGAAGAGTCTCCCTTGAACAGCTGAGTCATCCCCCGGCCGATCGTTCCGCCAATCCAGCCCATCATCATCGAGCCCATCACGGTTCCAATCGGCCCGGCCATGCTGCCCAGTGTTCCGCCCAGGAACTGCCCGATGACCCCGCCGGCGAAGAGCCCCACGGTGCTGCCTGCAGCCTGGCCGATGACCTCTCCGAAGTTCACGTTGGCCAGGGCGGTCTTGAGGTTGAAGCACGCGCTACCGATGTGGCCGCCCAGGATGCTCGCCGTCATCGCGCCGAAGGTCGGCAGCACGGCCGCGACGATGCCGCCGCCCGGCGGCAGGAGCGTCGTGAGCGTGATGGCCGCCAGCGAATAGCCGACGCCGGAGCCCACGAGGCCGCCCCAGAACTGCTTGGTGGCTATGAAGCCGACCGCCTTGCCGATATCGACCTGGCCGCCGGAGGCCATCTGACCGATGACGTTCATCCCGGCTACGGTGCCGATCGACAGCGCGATGTTCATCGGGTCCATCGGCTTGTAGTTGCGCGCGTTGGCGGCCGTCTGGTCGATCGCCTTCATGATGGCGCCGGAACGCTCCGGCTGAACGCCCATCTGGTCCATCGCGTACTGCGTGAGGCCGCGGGCCTCCTGGCCGATGGTGGGCTTGGCGGGAATGCCGTACTTGGACTTGATCCCGTCGACTCGGGGCTGAAACTCCTTGGGCAACGCGTCGATCTGCTCGGCCGTCTTCATCACCGGCGGGATCGACTGCTGCAGGCTCGACCAGTTGCCCTTGAGCGCCTCGACCTGTTGTTGCAGGAGCTGGATCTCGGCCTCCAAGCCTGGCGGAAGCGGGATCGGCACGGCGGCCACCGGGTCGAGCAGCGGCGCGGGCATCGGAGCGGCCACGGGAGCGGCGGCGGGCGCCACCGGCGTCTGCGCGAGCAGCATCGCCGGACAGAGGAACAGCGTCAGTAGGACGCGCAGTCGCGAAATTCGGCGAGTGAATCGAAACACGGTCAAGCTGGACATGATCTTCTCCCGGGCGATCAGCGCCCGGCCATGACTACCCCTACTGTGATAGTTTTGTTGCATCCGCGGGCCGAAGCCGTGCAGAGCAACCTACGGTCAGGACTCAGGAGGCAGCCTTCAACCCAATCACCCACGTTCTCATCGGATGGCTCATAGCGCACCTCGGCCCCTCCGATCGCAGGCTTCGGATCTGGTGTCTGTTGGCATCCGTCGCCCCCGACGTCGACGGCCTGGGGCTGATCTTCGGCCGCGACACCTACGTTCGCTATCACCACGTGGTGGCGCACAACTTCCTCTTCATTTCGGCCGTCACGCTCGTCTCGGCCGCCTGGATAGGGTTCTCGCCCTGGGGCCTGGGACGCGTGCTCGCAAGCGGCCTGGTTCACCTGCTGGGCGATTACTGGGGCTCCGGGCAGGGCTGGCCGCTCTACCTGTGGGAACCCTTCAACGACGGCTTCGTTCTGAATCCTCACGCCTGGGACTTCAATGGCCCCGAGAGCAAGGCGATCTTCTTTGCCTGCGTCATCGCCTCGCTCTTCATCGCGCGCGAGCTTCACCGAACCCCCTTCGAAGCCGTCGTGCCGCCGATGGACCGGGCGCTGTCCGACCTGGCGGCCTGGGTGCCCTCGCGGCGCTGCGCCTGCGGCGGGGCCGGGATCTGGCTCTGCCAGGTCTGCGGACTGCCGCTTTGCCGGAGCCACGCACGCTCGCTGGGCCGCTTCGGCCTTCAATGCGAGGCTTGCTTGAGCGGCTCTCCCGGTGCCACGCTCTTGGAGTCGGATGGCACGAACCGTCGGAATTGATACGGGCGGCACCTTTACCGACTTCATCTTCCGCGACGAGCAGGGGTGGAGAGCTTTCAAGCTGCCCTCGACGCCCGCCGATCCGGCACGGGCCGTTCTCGAGGGTCTCGGCGAACTGGCGGCCGCAGGCGAAACGGTGACCGAGATCGTCCACGGCAGCACCGTGGCGACCAATGCGGCGCTGGAAGGGCGCGGCGCCCGGGTCGCCTTCGTGACCACCGAGGGCTTCCGGGACCTGCTGGCACTGGGGCGGCAGGCGCGGCCCAGTCTCTACGATCTGACCCAGCACGCGCCGGCTCCACTCGTGGACGAAAGGCTCTGCCTGGAGGCGCGAGAGCGGATCGGCGCCGACGGCGCGGTCGTTCTTCCTCTCGACCTGCAGCAGGCCCGCACGCTCCCGGCGGTCATCGCGGCCGGAAACGCGGAGGCGATCGCCGTCTGCTTGCTATTCAGCTTCCTGGCACCGGAGCACGAGCGCGCGCTGCGTGACATTCTCGCTCCGACGGGGCTTCCCGTGACGCTGTCGTGCGACGTGCTGCCCGAGCATCGCGAGTACGAGCGCGCGGTGGCGACCGTGCTCAACGCGAGCATGATCCCCGTGATGCAGGGTTATCTCTCCCGGCTCTTGGCGGCTCTGTCCGGCCGGCAACTGCGCATCATGCAATCGTCGGGAGGCTGCGCCGGCGCCGAGCTGGCGGCGCGAATGCCGATCCATACTCTGCTCTCGGGCCCCGCCGGGGGAGTCGTCGCCGGCGCATGGGCCGCGCGCGCGACCGGCCAGGATCACGTCGTGACCTTCGATATGGGCGGCACGTCGACCGATGTCTCCGCCTACGAGGGCAGCTGCCGCGTCACCGGTTTGGCCGAGCTGGGGGGACGACCCCTGCCGGTGCCGGTGCTCGACATCCATACCGTCGGCGCCGGCGGCGGGTCCATCGCCCGTCGCGACGCCGGAGGCGCGTTGGCGGTCGGGCCGCAATCGGCCGGCGCGGACCCGGGCCCGGCCGCGTACGGCCGCGGATCGCTTCCCACCGTGACGGACGCGCACCTGGTGCTGGGCTGGCTGGACCCCGGGCGGGTCGCCGGCGGCCGGGTGCGGCCCTCGCCCGAGCTGGCACTGGAGTCGATGGAGCGTCTGGGTCGGGATTTCGACCTGGACGCGATGGCCGTGGCGGAGGGGGTGGCGCGAGTGGCGGAGACGAACATGGCGGGCGCCCTGTGGCGTATCACGGCCGAACGCGGCCGCGACCCGCGGCACTTCGCGCTCGTGGCGTTCGGCGGGGCAGGGCCGCTGCACG
>JACQFU010000060.1 GCA_016199905.1 Candidatus Wallbacteria bacterium | reverse complement strand
GGGAAGACCCGTGGTGTCCGCGTGGCGGCGGCTGGAAGGTGCGGCTGGACCGCGGCGCGCTGGTGGCGGCGGTGGCGCGGGCGTCGGGGGCCAAGGCGACGCCGGCCGGACGTGCGGAAATACGACTGGTCGGGTCCGGTGACGCCGATGGAGCGCTTGTGTCCCGAATTGAGCTGCGTTCCGAAACCTCTGTGGTCTCCGCGTCTTTCGAGTCCGTCGCGCGCGCCGTGCGCGTCTCGGTTGGCCGCTGGGCCATCCACTCTCGCCGATTCCGGCTGGTCGACGAAGGGCAGAGCGTCACGCTCGCGGGGAGCGGCCGGGGGCACCTTGCAGGCATGTGCCAGGCCGGGGCCGCCGAGATGGCGAAGAAGGGCAAGGGATGGAGGGAAATTCTGGAGTTCTACTACCCGGGGGCCGCCGTGGAGCCGGGGCGGAGCGAGGGCAGATGATGGGGAGATTTGAGACTCTCCGTCTCGAATCCGGTACTCCCGGGCCCCTCCTGGCTCCTGGCACACCCATTGCTAAAGTCATTCCTTTGTTTGCCGTTCGGCCTTCCCTGATGCAACATTCCAGTGAGCGCGCTCCTCACGCGGAGCGTCGCTCATGGCCGTAACGGTGCATGTGGCCCCTCACGGGGCCGGCGAAGGAGAGGCGGAGGGATGACGACGGGTCCTGGCGGTCCTCTCGGCCAGCGACCTTTTCGAGCCTTTGGCGCCACGCTGCTGGTCATTGCCGTAGCGTTCGCCTGCCGGGCTGCATGGCAAACGGGCCCTCCGCCGCCGGCCTCGCCCGGGACCGCAGCCTCTCGAGCGGTCCCGCCGGCTGCCGCCCGGCAGTCCCCCTCGCTTGCCTGGCCTCCCCCGGTTGCGCTCGCCGCGCCGCCGTCCGCGCGGCCCCCGCTCTCCGTCGAGGACCGTCTTCCGGACAGCCGCACGCAGCGCGTGACGGTTCACGCCGGCGGGTTCCGCCACGCCCCGAGCGCGCTGCTGAACGATCTCGACGCGCCCGTGGTGAAGTTGAAGTCCGGCATCCGGGAGTTGCGGCCAGGCGCACCCGTGGCGGTGCGCGCCGAGCGCGAACACTTGCTGGTCGAGTTCCGCGGCCCGCTCACCTTGCCCGATCGCCTGGAGCTGGAGCGGCTCGATGTCCGGGTGCTCGACTTCATTCCCAACAGGAGCTTTGTGCTCGACGTTCCTCGGGCATCCCTGGTGCCGCTGTGGGCGATGCCCTCCGTGGTGGCGATCGGAAACCTCTTCGCCGAGGACCGGTTGTCGCCCCTGCTGCTGGCGGGGAAACTACCGGACTACTCGCTTACCGCCGCCGGCCGGGTCCGGCTCCGCGTGTCGGTTTTCGGCGGTGTCTCTCTGGACCGGGCGCGCCGGGTACTGGAGCGAATCGGTGCCGTGACGCTTTCGGAGCGATTGAGTCCGACGGGTACTCTGGATGTGGAGGCCCCGCCGGAGTCGCTAGCGGAGCTGGCCGAGGCCGACGAGGTGCGCTACGTCGAGCCGGCTAGCCCCCCCCGACGCCCGGCCAGCGCCCGGGCCGGCAGCCGAAGCAATACCGGCGCCGCCGGCGTTTCGCCGCTCGGAGTGGACGGCACCGGCGTCAAAGTGGGCGTCTGGGACGCGGGCGCAGTCGACGCGAGCCACCCGGACTTCGGCGGACGGGTCACCCTTCAGGACACCAACGTTCCGGACAGCCACGCCACCCACGTCGGAGGCATCATCGCCGGCAGCGGCCTGGGCTCCCCCGCCGCCCGCGGACAGGCGCCGGGCGCGCAACTCTACAGCTTCAGCTTCGCAGGGGACCCCGTGCAAGAGTGCCGGGACGCCGCCGTCGGCCCCGGCGTCGCGATTGCCAATCACTCTTGGGCCAACACGATCGGCTGGCAGGGCAGCACCAACACCGGCAACCAGCTCCTCTTCGGCTTCTACTCCGGCGCGGCGCAGGACTTCGACCAGATGGTCGCTCAGACCGATCTGGTCGTCACGAAAGCCGCCGGCGACGACCGGGACGACGGCACCGACTCCGTCAATCACGACGGAGTGCTCGTCGCCGGCGACTACTACGAGACGATGGAGGATCAGGCGACCGCCAAGAACGTCCTCACCGTCGGCGCGACCACGGCAGACGACCGCGTGGCTTCCTACTCCAACTGGGGGCCATGCGACGACGGCCGCATCAAGCCCGACCTGATGGCTGCCGGCGACCGCGTGCTCTCCACCGACCTCCAAGGAAGCTACCAGGTGCTCTCCGGCACGTCGATGTCGGCGGCCAACGTGGCCGGGCAGATGGCGTTGTTCCTGGACGCCCACTCGCGCTACGGCGGCGTCCGGCCTCGCGCCTCGCGAGTCAAGGCGATCGCGCTGAACAGTTGCGCCGACATCGTCCTGCCGCCGCACGCCAACACGGGGCCCGACTACGCCAGCGGCTACGGGCTTCTGGACGTCCAACAGATGCTCGCGCTCGCCTACACCGAGCTGCACTCTCCCTTCGTCAAACAGACTCTCTCGGGCAGCTTCGCTTCGACCGATCAGACAACCGAAACGACCTTTTCGGTCGAGGACGCCCGCCAGGAGATCCGCTTCACCCTTGCTTGGACCGACCCGCAAGGCAGCCTGCTGGCCGGGCCCGCCTTGGTCAACGACCTCGACCTGCGGCTGATCGGTCCCGACGGAGCCGTCTGGATGCCGTGGGTCATGGACCCGTCGAATCCTTCGCAGCCCGCCGTCCGGGGCAACAACGGCGTCGATAACGTCGAGCAGGTCTCGGTGACCCGCGCCGCCGCCGTGGCCGCCGGGGAGACCTGGTCGGGGACCTGGCGCGTGAAGCTCCGCGCCGGCTCCATCAACAACGGACCGCAGGCCTGGGACCTCGCTTCGACCGTGGCGCTCACCCAGCGGCCCGCCGCTGCCGCCCCCACCGTCACGATCGTCAACCCGTCAGCCACCACGTCGGGCCGCCAGAGGGTGACCGCAACCGCAACGCCGGCTTCGGGGCGCGCGCTGGTCGCCGTGCAGTATCGGACCGACGCCGGGCCCTGGCTGGCCATGCTGAAGAACGCCTCGACGGGCAACTACGACTCGATCGTCGACTACGTCGTCACTACCAGCGCGGGTGCGCTGCTGGCCGTGCGGGCGATCGACGACGCCGTGCGGGAGACCCAGGCAACCCGCGCTCTCAGTCACGTCTTCTCCGACGACCACCCGAACTCGGCCACGGGGCTCTCCGCGTACGACACGATTGCCGCCGACGGCGCGCCGGGTCAGGGCGTGCTGGAGCCCGCAGGCGCGAGCCCCGAAGCCGGCGACTTCTTCCAGGTGGCGCTCAACGCCGGAACGAAGTACCAGATCGAGGCTGCCGGCGCCGACGGTGCGACGATGGAGCTGACGCTGCTCTCGACCGACGGCACGACGGTGCTCGCGCGCACCACGGGCGCGGCGGACGTGACCGGATCGTCGGCCTTCGCCCGCATACTCGACGCATCCGTCGGCACCTCCGGAACGTACTTCTTGAAGGTGCGCCAGGCGGGGTTCACAGCCCCCGCGCAGCCGCGCTACGAGTACCAGTTGCGGGCTTTCACCCTGAGCGGCTTCGCTCGGTTCTCGGCCAGCCCCACGAGCGGCTCACCGTCGTTTTCGGTGACGTTCTCGAACGCCTCGTTCGGTCCGCTGTCGAGCTATCTCTGGGACTTCGGCGACGCCGCCACGTCGACGGCGATCAGCCCGACGCATACCTACGTGAACCCCGGGACCTACACGGCGACGATGACGGCCAACGGCACCTTCGCGTCGAACCGGGTCCTCATCACCGGGACCGGGACGCCCGTGGACGATCACCCGAGCGCGACGGGCAGCACCTCCAGTCCGAAGGACGACTTGATCGTGGATGGGGCGATCGTCTCCGGCGTCATCGGCAGTGACGGCGACGTGGACACGTTCCGCCTGTCGCTGGCGCAGAAGCAGAACGTGATCGTCGACGTGATGCTTGGGACCCTGGTCGACTCCCGTCTCGACATCGTAACGCCGGGCGGGAGCACCACTTCCGATGACGATCCGAGTCCGCCGTACGTCGTGTCCTCCCATCTCAACTACACGGCCAGCGTCTCCGGGACGAACACCTACTTCGTGAAGGTTTACGCTCCGAGCCCCAGAACGGGCAGCTACTTCCTCCGCGCTCGCAACGCCTCCTCCGTGTCGGACCTGCAGATCACCGCGGTCTCGGTCCCCGCGTCGTTGCCTGTCAGCCAGGTCGCGCTCTGCAGCGTCACCGTGAAGAATGCGGGTTCGATCGGCGTGGCCGCCCCCTTCAAGGTTGGCATCGCCACGACCCAGGACACGTCGACCATCAACACGTTGAACTTCAAGATTCGCCGGGAGGTCCTGTACACCGGCGGCCTTGGCGCTGGTTCCTCCGTCACGGTGAAGGTCCCGGTCGTCCTTGCCGCGCCGGGGAGTTTCTTTTTCTGGGGCGTCGTGAATTCGGACAAGGCCGTCCCCGAGACTGACGTCAACAACAACGTCTTCCTGGCGACAAGCAGCCAGACTCTCACCCGCCGCACCCGCCCCCCGCGCGTGCGCACGGCCCCCGAGCGCTCGCTGGCTGCCAACACCGCAGTCTCCCTCATCGCCACGGCCACCGACCCCGACGGCAACAGCCCGCTCACTTACTCCTGGCGCCAGGTCTCGCCGGCCTCGCTTCTCCCGATCGCAAACCCGCTCTCGCCCACGGCCAGCGTCACCCCCACCGTCGCCGGCCGCTACCGGTTCGCGGTCACCGCCAGCGACGGCCAGGGCGGCACGGCGACTGCCCCGCAAGAATTCTGGGCCTTCGAAACCGCCGCTGCCGCTCTTCAGGTGCAAGCCGTCGGCTCGCCCAACGGTACGACCTTCACTCAGCGTCAGACCTCCATCCCGGTGAGCTTTGCGGCCCGCAACACGGGCGGCCACGTCGCCTTTGTCTCCCGCGCCTACCTGAAGTTCCGGTCGGCCGGTGCCGACGTTTCGAGCGGTTTCACGGTCCGGCCGCAATCCGTCGGAGCGAGCTTCCTGCAGACCGGCATCGCCTCTTCCTGGTCTTTCCTGGTCGACATCGGCGCCGCGGCCGCCTCGGGAAGCGTGGCCGTCGACGGCGTTCTGGAGGGCACCGATGCCCAGACGGGCTTCGCGATTTCCGACGAGATCACGCCGACCAATGTCACCTGGACAGTCCGAAAGGCCGCGACGCTCGCGGCGCAGACGCCTGCGGCGACCTCCATCGGGCAGGGGCAATCTCTTGTGTACACCGTGCCCGTGTTGAACGGCGGAGACGTGGCGGCCAACGGCGTCGCCACCACGCTCTCCTTCTCCGGTGCGGGTCTCACGGCCGTGCAGCGCCCCGGAAACCCGTCCACGGTCGCGGCCGGCGCCACCGGCAACTTCTCCTACGACATCACCGCGTCCTCGGCGGCCGCGATAGGCCCGCGCACGGCCGCGTTTGCCGCATCCGGAGTCGACGGCTCCACTGGGTTGGCGATCGCGTCTTCGAACTCCTCGCTGGCTGTAGTCAACGTTCTGGGTCCGCCGCAGCTGAAGTTAGTCTCCCTGGTCCCATCGCATTTGACGATGTCCTCCACCCAGACGGCCCCCGCAACCCTGACGGTCCAGAACGCCGGCGGCACGTCCATTTCGTTCACGGCCGAGAGCCTGACCCTGCAGGGAACGAGCATCACCGCGGCCGGCCTCACGCGCACGCTCTTGCTGCCCGGCAACAACGCCACCGCCACCTTCACTTTCACGCTTTCGGCGGCGAGCACCGGCACCACCACGCTCGCCAGCGCCACCTTCTCGGCCACGAACCCGAACACAGGCAACGCGGCCGCCATCAGCTCGGGTCTGGCGAGCAAGCCGGTTGTGCTGGTGCAAGCTCCACCGTTGCTGAAGATCGTCGCGATTCGCTCCGAGCTTGCGACGGTCAGCCAGGGACAGACGTTCCAGGCCACCGTGACCCTCCGCAACGACGGCGGCGCCGGGGCGAACATCACCACGGCCCGGCCCGTGTTCGAGAACACCGGCCTCACGTCACCCATCGTCAATCTTTCGAGAAGCCTGGCCGGAGGCGGCGCTCAGAGCGACTTCGCGTTCGCGGTGACCGCCGCAACGGCCGGCACAACCCGGATCACGGGAGCCACGTTCGCGGCCGCGGATGTAAACACCGGCGGAGCCCTCTCGCTCTCCGGGGGCACGGCCACGACGCCCACCGTAAACGTGCTTTCGGCGCCGCTCCTGAAGATCACGTCCATCACGCGACCGCAGCAGGTGATCTCCGTCGGGCAGCAGATCCTCTGCGGCGTCACCTTGCGCAACGAAGGGCAGACCTCGGTCAACGTGACCGGGGGGCATCTCGTGGCTTCCTCGGCGGCCCTCTCGACGACCACGCTGACGACCTCCGTCACGCTCGCGGGGAACAATTCGACGGCCGGCTTCGCGTTCGTAGTCACCGGCGCCAGTCAGAGCGCCAACGTGAATCTGACCACGGCCACGTTCACCGCCCGCAATGGAATCTCCAATCAGCTCGTGGGGCTCGCGGGCAACCTGGCGACGCCCCCCGGCATCGTCGTGCAGGCGGTGCCCACACTGCGCATCGACTCTATCCAGGCCGGCTCGTCGACTACCAACTCCGGACAGCCAGTCAAGATCGCGGTCGGGGTGACCAACCTCGGTGCCCAGAGCGTCCAGTTCTCGGGCGGGAGTCTCGTGATGACCGGATCCAACCTGAGCGTTTCGCCGTTCAACGTATCCAGGACTCTGGCAGGAGGCGCTGCAACGAGCTTTACCTTCGATTGCACCGCCGTAGGCGTAGGCACCACAGACGTCACGAGTGCGACGTTTACCGCCGTCGACGTGAACACCAACAAGCAGGTGAGCATTTCGGCCAACGGCGCCACCGCCGCCTCGGTCACGGTCAACTCGCCCGCCGGGTTCAAGATCCTGGGGATCTCGGCGGGTCGCACGACGCTCAGCATCGGCCAGAGCATGCAAGTCACGGTGACGGTGCAGGCCGCCCCTCTTGGGGTCGATCTCACCCAGGAGCGTCTGACGATCTCGGGAGGTCTGACGGCGCCGGCGCTGAACATCGTGCAGAGCCTCGCCGGAAACGCACAGGCCTCCTACGTCTTCACAGCGACGGCCCAGAGCGCGGGCACGGCGCGGATCACGAGCGCCAGTTTCGACGCGACCAACTCGGGCAATGGCACGCCGGCGCCGCTCGCAGCCAATCAGGCACCGGCGATCTCGGTGACGGTGCAGGGGCCGCCGATCCTGAACATTGTCTCTATCACCGCGGCCAGGGCCTCGGCAAGCGTCGGACAGACTTTCCCGGTGACGGTCGTGCTAAAGAACGTCGGCCAAGCCTCGGCGCGGATCACGACTGCCACGCTCAACGCAGCGCACCTTTCGATTCCCAAGTACTCGAGTCCCGTGACCGTCCCGGGCGGCGGCGCCACGCTGGCAATCGCGTTCCAGGCGACTGCGACGAGCTCGGGCACGGCGACGATCTCGACGGCGACCGTCCAGGCCACGGACACGGGTAACGGCAACAGCCTCCCCATAGTCTCCAACAACGCGACGGCCGCCACCGTGCAGGTGCAGTTGGCGCCGGTGCTCGTCCTGTCGGCGCTGGCCACGAAGGCGACGACCGTCCTGCAGGGCAGCACCTTCGACTTGACGGCCACCGTGACCAACACCGGCGAGGCGTCCATCCTGCTCAGCCGGGAGGAGCTACAGGTCACCAACCAACGGCTGGTCCCGCCGGTACTGAACATCGCGCGCACTCTCCCGGGAGGCCAGTCGACCAGCTTCGTCTTCGCTACCCAAGCCAAATCGGCCGGGACCGCATCGGTCACGACGGCGCTGTTCACGGCGATCGACGCCAACTCGGGCCGGTCGTTGCCGCTCGCCGCCAACAACGCCGCGCCTTTGAGCCTGTCGGTTGTCGCCGCGCCTTCGCTCACGCTGCAGTCGATCGTCGCCTTGCGCACGCTCGTCACGCGCGGCCAGATTTTTCAGGCGATTGCTACCTTGCGGAACGACGGCGCTGCGGACGCGCACCTGACCGAAGAGACCCTTCTGGCGAGCAACGCAAACCTGACGCCCGCCGGGTTGACGCAGGCGACGACGGTGTCCAAGGGCGGGTCGGCGTTCTTCAGCTTCAACGTCACGGCGGCCAGCACCGGCACCGCATCCCTGACGACGATGACGTTCACGGCGACCAACGTGACCAACGGGCAGCCGGCATCGCTCTTCGAGAACAAAGCCGTGACGCAGACGATTCGCATCCAGTTGCCCCCGGTGCTTCAAGTCGTAGGTTTGGGCGCGTCTCCGGCCGCGATCTCACTCGGCAAGGCGATCGCCTGCGCCGTTTCCGTGCGCAACAACGGCGGCGCGACGATGCGCGTCACGTCCGCGTCATTGCAGCTCTCGGGGCCGAACCTGCTGCCCTCGCCCTCGAGCTTTTCGGTGGATGTCGCAGGGGCGGCGCAGGCCGACGTGCAGGTGCCTGCGACGGCGGTCCGGACCGGGACCGTCGACCTGATCGGAGCGACTCTCGCGGCCACCGACATCAACACCGGCCTGTCCGTCGAAATCGCCAGCCCCACCGCGCAGCCGTTCCACGTCGTCATCCGAGAGCCGGCACATGTGGAGCTGCTCGAGCTCGCCACAGGTCGCGTGACTGCGACGATCGGGCAAACCTTCCCGATCACGGCGACTTTCCGAAACTCCGGCGAGGACTCCGCAACCCTCCTGGCCGCCTCGTTGCTCCTGCCGGGGTTGGCGTTGACCGCTCCGACAATGACGCTCACCCGGTCGTTGCCGCGGCTGGATGCCAGGACCAGTTACACGTTCACGGCCAGGGCCGCCTCCGCGGGGCTGGTGAACCTCACGACGGCTACGGTGGTGGCAGCCGACCCCGATGCGATCTTTCTGCCGCTTGCGGCCAACCGAGCCCGGCCGGTGGGCATCGAGGTCCAGGCGGCGCCCTCGCTGCAGATCACGACGCTTTCGCTCTCGCGCACCTCGGCTGTAACGCGCGCGGTCCTCACGACTGGACAGAGCGTTTCAGTCTTCGTGACCATCCGCCACGGCGGCGGGGCGGCAGTCGATCTGACCGGCGCCACGCTGATCTTCAACGCGACACAGCTGTCTCTGTCACCCGTTACGCTGACGACCGGCTTGCCCGCTGCGCCGTCCGGTCCCGGCCAATCGCTTACCATCGAGTTTGCGGGGCGCGTCGCGGGTTCCGGTGGAACTAGCATCGTGACGACGGCCTTGATAGCGGCGGCGGACCGCAACACGGGCGCACGCGCGCGGATTGGGGCGAATCTCGCTGCGCCACTGGTGCTCGACCTTCAACCCCGCGGCGTGCCGAGGCTGCTGGAGTTCACAGCCAGCCGCTCCACGGTCACGGTTGGACAGCATCTCGTGGTGACTGCCACTGTTGAGAACGCGGGCGGCGCAGGCCTGGAGATCCGTCGCGTGCAGCTCGTGACTTCGGGCGCGGCCGCGGACGTGCCCGTCCTGGTCGACCGCGTGCAGCTGGACCGCAACTCGAGCCGTGCTTTCGGTTTCGACGTGGTGGCCCGCGGCGCGGGCGTCTTCCGTGCCACCAGCGCAGTCGTGGACACGCTGGACGTCAACTCCGGAACGGTAGAGCGGCTTCGGGCCAACCTGGCCACACCCGTCGCCGTCACGATGCAGGGGCCTCCGGTCCTCGAGCTCGTCTCGGTGCAGTCGGAGCGATGGCTCGTCTCTCGGGACGACCAGCTTGCCGTGACGGTCACGATTCGAAACACAGGCACGGCAATCGCGCGATTGACCCACGCCCGGCTCTCTGCGCGTTCGGGCCTGACCTCCACGGGCGAGCTGTCGCTGGCGGCGGATCTGCCGTCGAGCGCCTCGGGCGCGAATCCGGCGTCGCTCTCTTTCCGCGTCACGGCGCGCTCCACGGGCACCGAGATCTTCGACGGCGTGGACCTGGACGCGCTCGATGCGAATACGCTGCTGCCGCTGCCGAGGAATCTGCGGGTGGCGTCGCCCTCGCGGGTCCTGATCCGTCCACCCAACCGGGTGCCCGTGGCGGCGATCGCCGGTCCCGGCGCCGCCGTGCTCACCGACGGCCGGCCGGCTGTCGGCAACTACGACGCGGGCGCGTCCTCCGACCCCGACGCCGATCCGATCTCCATTGCCTGGTCCGTCGCGAACGGCACGGGCGCAGCGATCGCGTCGCCCGCCTCCACGGCCACGGCGGTGACGTTCTCTGCCACGGGCCACGTCACGCTTCGACTGCGAGTCACGGACGCGCGGAGCGGATTTGCGGAGACGACGCGGGGCGTCACCATCACGGCCAACCACAGTCCGCTGGTCGATGCGGGCCCCGATCGGACGGCGGCCGTGGGGTTCCCGATTCGAATCGCAGCGGCGGTCTCGGACCCCGACGGCGATACGCCGACTCTCCGGTGGTATCGGACCGGCGGGGTCGCAGCGTCTCTTGTAGTCAGCGGCTCCAGTGTGTCCTTCACTCCGCAACGGAGCGGCTCGCTTGGTCTGGCGCTGGAAGCGTCGGACGGGCATGGAGGAATCTCGACTGGAGCCGTCACGGTGGAGGTCGTGCCGCCCCGGCAGTGGCACATCTCCTTGTTGCGGGGAAGCAACCTGATATCGCCGCCTGTTGTGCCTCTGCGCGCCGATGGCCAGCCCTTCAGCTGCGGCGATCTCCTTCAGGCCGCGAACGCCTCCTTCCTGGTGCAGACCGTCGACCTCTCCGGCGACAGGGAGGGTTTCCGCACACTGCTTCCGGAAACGACACCCGACTCCGCGCTGGAGCCCCGGAAGGGTTACCTCCTGGTTCGGCGGGGCGATCCGGAACCTCTCGACCTCCTGGGTGTTCCCTGGCCTGCCGCCTTGCCGACGCGTCATCTGCTGGCGGGGACGCATCTGCTGGGACTCGTGGTCGGCGTCGGGTCGCCCACGGACTCCGACGATCTGCGAACCATCCTGGGCAGCGCCTTCGTCCTGAAGATCGAGGGGGACCGTCTCGGCGCAGGTCGGTTCGTGAGCCACGTGCCGTTGCGCTCTCCCGCTTTCCCGATAGTGACCGGGGGCGGATACCTGGTCACGATCCCGACGACGCGAGACGTGACCGGGTCCATTTGCGCCGCCTTCCATGCCGGATAGAGGCCGAAGCCGATGCCGACCAGCATCGAGAAAACCAGCGACACGGCTGCGGCCGAAGGGGAGATGCGCATCGGCCACGGGAAGGAGCTGGCGAAGGCGATCGTCGCCACGTAGCTGAGCCCGATCCCCGCGATCCCCCCGAGTCCCGTCAGCGCCAGCGCTTCGGCCAGGAACTGCATGAGCACGTCGCGCTGCCTGGCGCCCACGGCCATGCGGATGCCGATCTCGCGCGTGCGCTCCGTGACGCTCACCAGCATGATGTTCATCACTCCGATGCCGCCGACCATCAGCGACACCATCGCGATGGCTCCGAGCAGCCCCGTCATCACGGCGCCGGTGGCGGCGGCCGCCTTTGCGATTTCCGCCTGGGAGCGGATCATGAAGTCGTCCTCTTCCTCGGGAGGAAGGTGATGCCGGCGTCGCAAGAGCGCGGTCACCTCCTCCTGGGCCGTCTCCATCTCGGCGGCCGACTTGGCCGAAACCTGGATGGTCCGCAGGTAGGTGACGCCGAGAATCTTCTTCATCACGGTCGTGTAGGGCGCGACCATGATGTCGTCTGCGTCATGGCCCCAGGCGGTCTGTCCCTTTTTCTTCAAGACTCCGATCACGGTGAAGGGCAGGTTCTTGACGCGCACGGCCTGACCCAGCGGGTCCTCGTCCCCGAAGAGGTTCTCCGCGACCGTCGCCCCCAGCACCACGACCTTCGTCGCGCCCCGCACGTCGGCGGACGCGAAGTAGCGGCCCTGCTGCAGCGGCCAATCGCGCACCTGCGGGAAGAACTCGTTGCTGCCCTGGAACTCCGTGGACCAGTTCAGGTTGCCGTGAACGGCGTGGACATTGCCTTCGACGTTTGGTGTGCCCCACATGACGGAAGGGCACTCCTTCAGTATCGCGTCAAAGTCCTCGATCTTCAGCGACTGCACCGTGCCTATCCCGCCGCGCATGCCGCCCAGCTTCGTGCTGCCGGGGACCACCATCAAACGGTTGGCG
>JACQFU010000625.1 GCA_016199905.1 Candidatus Wallbacteria bacterium | reverse complement strand
CGCCGCGCGAACTGCGCGCGCTGGCGGCGGTGTTCCGCATTCAGCTCGAACATCGCATTCCTTGCGAGAAGATGGCCCGGACGCTCCACCGGCTTTTGCTCGCGCCCGTCGAGGGGCGTCTGGGGCCGGGCCCGGTATTGGTCGCCGCTCACGACATGCTCCACTACGTTCCTTTCCAGGCGTTGATGGATGCGCGCGGAAAGTACCTGCTCCAGAAGCGGGCCGTGCGCTACGTTCCGAGTCTGTCGGCGCTGGCGGAACTTGCCAGGCGACCCGTTGCGGTCTCCGGGAAGCTGCTCGCCGTCGGGTCTCCCGCCGCGGGCCCTTCGGTGCCGCCGCTTCCTAAGGCGACTGAAGAGGTCCAACGGGTCTCTTCATACTTCAAAGGCGCTACGGTCTTCACGGGCGCCGCGGCAACCGAGGCCGCCGTCAAGCGCGAGATCGCGTCGGCGGGCACTCTCCACTTCGCCTGCCACGGATTGCTCGAAGCCGACCTGCCCCTCTACAGCGGCTTGGTGTTCGCTCCGGGCGCCGGCGAGGACGGAAGGCTGGAACTGCACGAGATCTTCGGCTTGAAGCTCGCCGCCGGGCTGACCGTGCTGTCGGCCTGTCAAACGGCCCTCGGGTCGCTGTCCCGCGGAGACGAGCTGGTTTGCTTGGCGCGCGCGTTCCTCTATGCCGGAAGTCAGAGCGTGGTGGCGTCGCTCTGGAGCGTTCCCGATGAATCGACCGTCGTCCTGATGGACCGTTTCTACGCGGCGATCGGAAAGGGAGAAACGCGAGAGAGCGCGCTGCGGGCCGCCGCCCTCTGCCTGCTTGCCGACCCGAAGTACCGCGAACCCTACTTCTGGTCCGCCTTCTCGCTGTTCGGCAAGAAGTGACGTTGGAGGCATCGCCGGCGCGGCCCCCTTCATCGCTGGACTTGCGGGATTAGGGAGTGCACCTCCCTGGCGCCGGTCACACTGGCGAGTGTATAAGCGGGGGATGGGTGGATCGTCTAATCGAGGATGAGGAAAAGCTCCCGGTGCCGTGGGGGACGGCGCTGGGGATTGCCCTGCTCGCGACCGCGCTCGTGCTGACGGCGGACACGCTGATCCCGGAGCTTCACCTCTGGTTCGGCGACCTGGCGCTGAAGGCGCGCGGCACCCAGCCCCTGGACTCCCGAATCGTCTTGGTCGACATCGAGACCTGGCCCCGGCCCAGGGGACTGCTGGCGTCGGCGATCCGGGCCGTGGCCGCGATGCGACCCAGGGTGATTGCGCTCGACGTTCTGCTCGACGTAGCCCGAGAGGACCCCAAGCAGGACGCGGACCTGGCGGCGGCCATCGTCGAGTCCGGCCGGGTCGTGCTGCCCGCCGCCATCGAGACCGGAGACAACGGCCCGACTCCCACGGCCCTCTTGCAGCAGTTCGCTCGAGGAGCGGTCGGCATCGGTTTCGCCAACTTCGAGGTCGACATGGACGGTGTCGTGCGGCGACTCCCGCTCATCCACAAGGACGAGACGGGCCGAAACGGCAGATTGCCCGGCGTGTACAGCGCTTTCGGACCTGCCATCGCCGAGGCGTTCCATCACGGCGACAGCGGCCTGCCGGCAAGACGAGCCGGCGTTTCCGATTCGCTGGTCATCGACTGGTGCGAAACAGATGTCTCTCGATTGCCCACCGCGTCGCTTTCTCGGCTGGTCGGCGATCCCGGCTATCGTCGCGGGCTCGAGACCATCGGGTTCTTCAAGGACAGGATCGCCGTCATCGGCTACCTGGGCATTCGCTTCGTGGGCGACGGGTTCCTGACCCCGCTGGCCCGCAATGCGATGGATCGCGCACCGGGTGCCATCGTGCACGCCAACATCCTTTCCAACCTGCTCCAGGGCCGATCCTTGGTCCAGGCGCCCTCGGCGTACGCAGCGGCGCTTGCGTTCTTGGCCGCACTGGCCGGCGCGCTTGCGGGCCGCTGGCGGTGGGGCGCCGGACTGGCCGTGGGGGCGGCAGCTACGGTGGTCGCCACGCTCGTGCTCGGCCTTCTCGGTGCGGTCCGGTGGGGCGTGCTGCTGAACATGTTGCCGGTGGCGGCCAGCGGGCTCGCGGCTTTGGCGATGACGAGTCTGCTCTCGTTCCAGTCGCTGCTGCGACACCCGCTCGTGCGCCGAGTCGTGGCCCTCTTCGGCGTGCAATCGCGGCCGGACATCGCGATCCTCAACATCAGCTCGGAGACCGTCGCCTCGACGGACGCCGTCAAGTATGCGTTCCAGATCCGCAAGGGCGACGAGGCCGGCTCCGAGGTGACGATGTGCCGCTCGGCGACGATGCCCGACAGCTTCGAAAATCTCGCCGAACGACTGGCTTCGCTGTTCGACGGTACGAGCGGGCTGACGCCGGACCAGGAACTGGCGGAGCTGGGACGAGACATTCGGCTCGAGTTCCTCGGCCGGGACGCCGAGCGCGAGCTCGAACAGTTGGGGGCCAAGCACTTGCACATCGAGTTGAGCGGGGACGATCTGGCGGTGCCGTGGGAGCTGGCCGAGATCGGGGGGCGGCCGATGGTGGACCGCTTCGGTGTGAGTCGGTCCGTGGTGCGCGAAGGAAAGGCGGAGCCGACCGCCGCGCCCGGGGCCCGGGACCGGGCTGTGCTCACGGCGCTCGTCGTGGCCAACCCTCGCCCGCTGGAGAGCAAATGGGAGCCCCTGCCGGGAGCCGAGGAGGAAGCGCGTCTCGTGGCTCAGGCCCTGGAGCCGCTTGCGACCACTTCGCCCGCGGTGCTTCGAGTGGAGGTGCTGACCGGGGAGGCCGCAACGCTCCAGGCGGTGACGCGGAGGCTGGCCTCGGGCGAAGTCGACATCTTCCACTTCAGCGGTCACGCCGTCTTCGGCGGTGGCGCGGCTGGGCAGATCGGCTTCCTGTTCCCTGAAGGAATGCTGGGCCCCGATGCTCTGGGCCAGACGCTCGCGGGCGCCGCCGTGCCGCCGGTGGTGTTTGCGAATGCTTGCTACACGGGGCGCGCGCTCGGGCGCGGGGCGGCCTCGGGCCCGGCGTCGCCTACGACTTCCGATCGCGGACTTGGCGCCCGGCTATCGCTGCCGTCGGCGTTCATAGGAGCCGGGGCGCACATGTACCTGGGGTGCTTGTGGCAAGTCGAGACCGAAGCCGCGGCCAGGTTTGCCGTCGCGTTCTACCGGCAGTTGTTGCGCGGG